>NZ_JBJOSA010000005.1:0-254789 GCF_045897515.1 Rossellomorea oryzaecorticis
GTAAAATCCATTATTGAAGTCTCCCTTCGGTACTTAATTCGAGGTCATGCATGACACTCTCTATCGTACCAAGGGGGTTTTTTTATGCACATCGCAAAAACTTCAATATAAACGCAATTTACTTTATAACAGGAATGCTCCTCGGCAAGCCTGCGGGGTCTCACTTGTCTAGCTGCAGGGCTTAGAGGCACAGGTCATAAGCCAAACCGGCCAAGAAGGCAAAGAACGCCTTCGTGACCAATTCGTCTTATGCCCCCCGCCTCTGAGCGAAGCCCTTCCGCTTTTCTAATAAGCTACTCTTCCCGCAGGAGTCTTCGTCTTGCACTCCAATCAACCGCTGAATGAGCTAATTCCCAGATGTACAATGAACAAATTAAAAACCCGAGCTATTTTGCCTCATCTCATGCAAAATAGTTCGGGTTTTGCTGTGCTAAATCACTTTTGTCCCAGCCTCTTTCTTATTTTTTCATGCTTCTTGCAAATTCCTTTGCCACCTTTGGTGTTCTTTTTGCTTCATTCACAGTGTACATAATCGAGCTTTTTTTCATTTGAATGTCTGTCTGAATTTCTCCCTGGGTTGTTTGGAGCTGGTCGGTTTCTGCAGTCACGCGATTCATATCTGCCTGAATACTGCTGACTGTTTGGTTAATTGAATCTATCGCCGGTTTTGTTTCTTTGAATGTTTTTCTTGCGCTGACAGCAAGCATTATTAGAGCAACTGCCACAATTGCGATACTTAAATAGATTAGCCACATATGATCTCCACCTTTGCATATTTAATTCTGTTTTATTATATTTTCCCTGTTTTCAAGAAAATTAACTGTTTCTTATTCATTAATTATTATTTTCTTAACTATATGGCTTTACTAACGATCGTACAGCTAGTAATCTATTGATAAGTTTATGAGAGCGGAGGGAAAGTGGATGGTAAAAGCAATATTCTTTGATTTGGACGATACATTGTTATGGGATGCAAAAAGCATCCAAAGTGCTTTTGATGAAACTTGTAAATATGCTGGTTCTAAGGTGGATATTGATCCTGAGAGGTTAGAAAAGGAAGTAAGAAAAAAAGCCATGGAATTATACTCTTCGTACGATACATATGAATTCACGAAAATGATCGGCATTAATCCCTTTGAAGGTCTTTGGGGTGATTTTCCCGATGAACATCATGAACAATTTATGAAAATGAAGGAAATCGTGCCTGAATATCGCGAACAAGCATGGACACTAGGATTAGAAAATGCGGGAATACACAACAAAGATCTGGGCAAGGAATTGGCGGAACGTTTCAGGACTGAAAGGAAGAATCATCCTTTTGTATATCAAGACACATTCCAGGTACTGGACGCTTTAAAGCAGGAATACAGGCTGGTCCTTCTCACTAATGGTTCCCCTGATCTTCAAAACCTAAAACTGCAAATGACTAAGGAACTCCTTCCTTATTTCGAAGAAGTCATTATTTCCGGAGCGGTCGGAAAGGGTAAACCCGATAAGGCGATGTTTCAGCATGCGCTAGACCGGCTGTCTCTCGCTAAGGAAGATGTCATTATGGTAGGTGACAATCTAAAGACAGACATAAAAGGCGCAAATCAAGCAGGCATAAAAAGTATATGGATAAATAGAAGGAATGAGAAACCAGAAGAAGTCATTCCTGATTTCGAAGTATCTGAGCTGAGCGGACTTCCAGAATTGATGAAACAATTATAATTATTCTCATATTCAGTGACCCGCTTTCATAAAATGTGCACTGCATGAGGGTAGTTTTCAACATGAAGGAGGCACACCGTATGGCAAATGGATTTCATGAGAAGTTGGTGGATGCGTCGATTGATAAAGTATGGGATTTAGTAAGCGACCTTGAGAAATGGGCTGCGCTTGTCCCCGGCTATATGGAACATACAATAATCAGTGATGCAGAATCGGAGTGGAAATTCAAAGTAGATGCAGGTCTTTTCAAAAAAAAGATTCATGCAAAAGTGGAAATCAAAGAATGGATAAAACCCAACAAAGTATCATTCACTTTAACAGGGCTCAATGAAAAGTTTTCTGGCAGCGGTTCATTCGAAGCTTCCCGTCTTTCAACATACGAAACCATTGTAAGGGGAAAATTGTCCATCAGGCCTGATAGTTCAATGGGTAAACTGATCACTCCCATAATTGAAAGAATGGTCCCCGATATGACAAGGGAATTAACAAACAACGTTTCCGATGAAATCGAAAGGCTCTATTCCCACAACTTATAAAGATGACAAAGCTGAACCAGCGGAGTAAATAATCCGCTGGTTCTTCCAATTAATCTTATAAATCGGGGTTCATCCCGTCAGAGGTTCATTGTTAGTTGAAAAAACATAGGTTATGCTAAGATATAATTCGGCTTGAATAAAGCATGGAATTTTTTAACGAAAAAATCCAGGGAACTACATACACTATAAGCAGTAAGTTTTAAAGAGGGGTCATATGATGCAAAACCTTGAATCGATCCGCGAAAAAGCGATTGAGGAAACAAAAATGAAGATTGAAGAAGATATTTCGCATTTTCTTGCGTCACACAAGGAATGTCCTGCATTTCAGGACTATTTGTCAGAAAGAAGCGGCTTTTTTCAGCAGATTTGGTTGAATACATGGCTGAACAAGGTGACAAATAATATTCTTAGAAGTCATAAAAAATCATTTCTGCGTAGTAAGGGATATGAAGTAGAAGGAGTCGATAAAAAGATTCTGAATAAAATGTTCCGAAATGAAGTCCGGAATGAACGCCCTTTCCATGTTAGGGAGTGGGTTCAGGAGAATGCGCCGGATGAGCAGGAATGGGAAACTCGTCACCGTAAGGAAAGGGAACGATACCTCAAAGAAATGGAAGAAAGGTTAACGGCTTCGAAAAGAAAAGGTGTCCAAAAAGAAATCTTATACTTCCTTGAGCAAAAGGTCGAAGACCAGGAACTTAACTGGTACTTGGAATTAAGGTATATATTCTCAAAAAAGATAGTGAGTGACTTGAATTCAAAACCGAAATATAAACAAATCGATCCATTTGCACTTGAGGATAAGTTAGAAGAACAAGGAATGCTCAGCAATCATGATTTTACTACAGTGTCTGACATACTAAAGGAATTTACTGGATCCATTCATAAGAAAAGTGAACAATGGGAACAAAATCTCTGGGAATACGAAACGTATCAATTTCCTTATGAACGGTTCATTTCTTCTTGCACAGAGAATGTTATTTCATCTTATGTATGTGAGAATCTTCCGGCTGATATCCTGGTTTCTTATAAGGAAATTTACGGACGAGAACTTTCACAAGAGCAAGTTATCAAATGGGCACAACCTGTCATCTTGAAAGAAAAAACACTTTTCTTCAATCGGATCCGAGAAGAATATGTCGTCGATTTGATGGAGCTTGCAGCTGTACCTTTTGATATAGAAGAGCATCTGTCACTTTATAGAACAGCGCTTGAAAAGAGACTCCAGCTTAAAGAGGAAGAAGAAGCGTTATTAAAAGAAAAGCAAGAAGAAGATGCGCGGATACTGCATGACATATTCGGCCAGGAATACAGTCCATCCCAAAGAAAAGGGATAGAATACGTCCTCCATATAGGAGAAACGAATACAGGTAAAACCCATAAAGCGTTGACCCGCATGAAAGCTGCCGAGAGCGGGATTTACCTTGCCCCTTTAAGATTATTGGCCCTGGAAGTTTTTGATAAGCTGAATAGCGAAGGAGTGCCATGCAGCCTTAAGACCGGAGAGGAAGAAAAAGAAGTCGGCTGGGCACGTCATATGGCATGCACAGTTGAGATGTTCCACGAAAAGAACGATTACGAAGTGGTTGTTATCGACGAAGCACAGATGCTTGCCGATCAGGACCGAGGTTTCTCATGGTATAAGGCCATAACGAAAGCCAGGGCAAAAGAGGTCCATATTATCGGGAGTGAAAACGTACGGACTCTCTTACTCGGCCTGGTTGGAGAAGAGCAGGTGCAGATACACAATTATGAAAGAGAGATTCCTTTACAGGTAGAAAAGAAGGAATTTAAATTAAAGCATGCAAAGCAGGGAGACGCCATTGTCTGCTTTTCCAGAAAGAAAGTGCTGGATACAGCCTCCAGACTTCAGAATAACGGCCACAAAGTAAGCATGATTTATGGAAGCATGCCTCCAGAGACGCGGAAGAAACAGATGATGCAATTCATTACAGGTAAGACAAAGGTAATCGTGGCAACAGACGCGATTGGAATGGGTTTGAACCTGCCGATAAGGAGAATCGTATTTCTGGAAAACGATAAGTTTGACGGGACAAGAAGAAGGCTCCTTACATCACAGGAAGTCAAGCAAATCGGAGGAAGAGCTGGAAGAAAAGGCATCTATGAGGCTGGGAAGATCGCCTTCACCAAGGATATTAAAAAAATGACGCACTTATTGACGCAGGATGACCCTTCCCTTAAAACATTTGCGATAGCCCCTACAAGCAATGTTTTTGAACGATTCCAGCGTTATTATCATGATTTGGATACCTTCTTCGAATTATGGGACCGCTATGACAGTCCATACGGGACAGAAAAAGCTTCTTTAACAGAAGAGAGGGAATTGTACGGACTCGTCCGGGGGACAGATATAGAAGCAAGGCTCTCCCTTAATGATTTATACGGATTTCTGCACTTGCCGTTTTCGAAGAAAGAAAACAAGCTCACTCAGCAATGGCTGGATTCCATGCATGCGATTGTTAATGACGAGGAGCTTCCTGAGCCGGATATCAGTAATAAAAACCTTGAACATAAGGAAATTTCCTATAAGGCAGTAGGGCTGCATTTATTACTTCTTTACCGTTTAGGAAGGCAGACAGAAGCATACTATTGGGAAAGAACAAGGCAGGAAATCGCTGATGGTGTGCATGAAAGCTTACGGACCGAAGTGAAAGGGCTCTCAAAGAAATGCAGGAATTGCGGGAAGAAGCTTCCACCCAACTTTGGTTTCCCAATTTGTGACAGATGCCACGCGTTGAAGCGTAAGCGGCGGGAAAGAAGGAAGGGGTAAGTGGTCATCGGCAATAATTGAATACTTAACGTAAAAAAGCAAGCGGGATCCGCTTGCTTTTTTATCTGCATTATCGGCTGAAGAAGTTTTCTGTATAATAAGGCTGCGATTCACCATTAAAGGCAACCCCTACACCAAGATATTCGTAGTGTGACTGAAGGATATTATCCCTGTGACCTTTTGAATTCATTAATCCCTCATGTGCGAATATTGAACTCATCTGTCCGTAGGCAAGATTTTCTCCCGCTGTCCTGAAAGCCACATCGTCTTCTTCCATACGGTCGAAGGGAGATTTTCCTTCGCGGTTTGTATGGCTGAAATAATTGTTGTCCGCCATATCCAAACTGTGCTTGCGTGCCGTCTTCTTCACCCCATTATCCCATGTCAGGGGAAGCAATCCGTGATTTACCCTGGCGGCATTGGTAAGGTCGAATAACTGAAACTCGAATCCTTCTTTCAGTTCCGGATTCGGTTCTGTATAAAATCCCTGCTTCTTTTGTTCCAGACTTCGATCAATGATTTGCACTGCTGTGACAGAATCCTGTTCATGTTTGTCATAAAAGAAGGTGACATAGCTGTCATCTACCTGGAAGACATCATGTTCTCCATTGTTTTGCAGCTGGTAGACCGTAAGTCCTTTTCTTATCGACGTCAAGGGATCACCAAGCCTGCCTTGAACCGTTTCTTTCGGACTGTCAATTTCTATCCCTGTAGAAGAAGTCAGTAAGTCCTGATTGGTATATAATCCATTCACATGCTGTTCGGAATCATAGGAAACCATAAAGAAATTTTGATAATCTTCATGATAGGTATGCCAGTACGACCCGTACTCGTTAAGTGTTTTACGTACTGGAGCACCAAGTTCTTTTTCCACCGAACCCCTTGAATCACCCAGTTCAATATTATGTATGGAAAATTCCTGGTTTTCCGGAGCGGAAAGAGACGGCTTATCGATGGTTCCACGGTCTTGCTTGTCTTCGCCATCTTTCATTTCTCCGATTGACTCATCAAGCTTGACCAAAAGCAGATTCAATTCATTATAAAATTGGTCAAAAGCATTCTGTACTTTCGGGTTGTCTTTCATTTCCTGTATTTTAGAAAGCATGGAATCCAATCCGGTCGCCTCTACTTTTTCCTCCCAGACCGGTTTTGAACCATATGCAATAAATATAACAACAATAAGCATTATTAATCGCTTCATGCGGTAACACTCCAATCTATCCTTCATTTTACCCAAAAAATCATGGAAGGAAAACGAAAGGAAAACTTTTCACCTCTATATACCCCATCTTGCATCCTTTCAATCCATATTCCCTGTTTTAGTATAGTTTTGTATGGGTAACATAAAAAGTAGATTCCATTTAAGACCGGGAAATAAATGAAAAGGGGAATTAATCAATGAAACTTACACATGAAGAAAGAATACAGCTGCATGAATTCAATAATCTGACAAAGTCCTTGAGTTTCAATATGTATGATATTTGTTATACAAAGACAAGGGAAGAAAGGGAAGCTTACATAGAATATATCGATGAACAGTACAATGCAGAGAGGCTCACAAAGATACTTACGCACGTTTCCGACATCATAGGGGCACATGTCCTGAATATTGCGAAACAGGATTATGTACCCCAGGGGGCAAGTGTGACGATCCTTGTGTCAGAGGGACCCATCGTAGAAGTCCCGACTGAACATTTCGATGAATCGCCTGGACCGCTTCCATCTTCCGTGACGATGCATTTGGATAAAAGCCATATTACAGTTCATACTTATCCTGAATATCATCCTCATGAAGGGATCAGTACATTTCGTGCAGATATTGATGTGTCTACGTGCGGTGAAATATCGCCATTGAAGGCACTCAATTATCTGATTCACTCTTTTGACACTGATATCATGACGATGGATTACCGGGTGCGCGGCTTTACGAGGGATATCAATGGTCGAAAATTATTCATTGATCACGATATCAATTCCATCCAGAATTATATTCCGGAAGAAATCAAAGACGAATATGACATGATAGATGTAAACGTCTATCCACAAAATATCTTCCACACAAAATGTAAATTGAAGGAATTCGACTTGAATAACTATCTGTTCGGTTATTCAAAGGAGAAGCTTGAAAAGGAAGAGGCTTATGAAATAACGAAGAAATTAAAGATGGAAATGGATGAAATCTTTTACGGAAAGAATATACACACTCATTACTAGACCGATCCCCTGTTGGTATATGCCGACAGGGGATTTTTTTTGAAAAAATTCACAGGTCACCACCCCGTTGGATCCTTTCATTCAGTATAATGGGATGGTAGATAATCATAAGGAGGATTACCCATGAATTCACATGAAATAGATTTTAAGCTCCATGGAGATGATATGCAGTTCGTGGAAATCGAGCTTGATCCAGGAGAGAGTGCCGTCGCGGAAGCAGGAGGCATGATGATGGATGACGGCATTTCGATGGAAACGATCTTCGGTGACGGAGCCCATGATGGAAGGGGAGGCGGCTTATTCGGCAAGCTGGTCGGAGCCGGTAAGCGTTTGTTGACAGGAGAAAGTTTATTTATGACTGTCTTTACGAACGAAGGAAGCGGCAAGAAACATGTTTCTTTTGCTGCTCCCTACCCTGGTAAGATCATCCCTGTTGACTTAAGTGAATTAGGCGGGAAAGTCATCTGTCAGAAGGATGCTTTCTTGTGTGCAGCAAAAGGTGTTTCAGTCGGGATAGATTTTCAAAAGAAACTGGGTACGGGTTTCTTCGGCGGAGAAGGATTCATCATGCAGAAGCTAGAAGGGGACGGCCTCGCATTTTTGCATGCCGGGGGCACTATATATAAAAAGGAACTCCAGCCAGGTGAATTGCTGAGAGTCGATACAGGATGCCTGGTCGCCATGACTAAAGATGTTGACTACGATATTGAGTATGTTGGCAAGGTAAAGTCTGCTTTTCTAGGAGGAGAAGGACTGTTCTTCGCCACGGTGCGCGGTCCTGGGAATGTATGGATTCAATCACTTCCATTCAGCCGCCTGGCAGAAAGAATTTATGCAAATGCCCCAGGAGGCGGAAAATCAACTGGAGAAGGCAGTATTTTAGGCGGAATCGGTGATTTCTTGAACGGTGATGATTAATATATTAGAGTATTCGAGACAGCAGGTTATTTGCTGTCTTTTTTATTTGCCGGTTTATGCCATGAAGGCTAAAAACGCCTTCAAAGGCCCATTCATCTTATGCTTGTCGCCTCTGACCAAGCCGCCTCCGCTTTTCATTGTCCAGCTGCAGGGCTTAGAGGCACATGTCATAAGCCAAACCGGTCATGAAGGCAAAGAACGCCTTCCCGTCCGGTTCGTCTTATGCCACCCGCCTCTGATCGAAGCCCTTCCGCTTTTCTGTGTTATTCACCCATTTTTTCTTTTTGACATATGTAATAGTAGATGAAATGGAAAGGGTGGTTTTATGTCAGGGAGTGTACGGCATTATTATGCAGGAGGCAATACAGCGAAAGGATTTTACAGTCTGTATGATTCGGTCCTGGATGGAATGAATCGGTTGTTTATATTGAAGGGCGGGCCAGGAACGGGTAAATCTTCGTTAATGAAGGATATTGGGCAAAGATTCGAAGAAAGGGAAATCGACGTTGAATATTTGCATTGTGCATCAGATAATCAATCGATTGACGGAGTGATCCTGCCTCAGTGGGGAGTCGGGATTGTAGATGGGACAGCACCCCATATAATCGAACCGAAGGCACCGGGAGTAATTGAAGAGTATGTCAATCTCGGTACAGCTTGGGATTCGAATGTATTGAAAGAACATAAAAAAGAAATTCTGGAGTTGAATGATCTAATTTCTGATAAATTCCAGACGGCATATCATACTTTCGCTCAAGCATTGGCAGCCCATGATGACATTGAAGAAATTTATATTTCCAATATGGACTTTAACCGAGCCAATGAGTTAACTCAGGAGCTGATCAATTTATTTTATGGAGACAACTATCTTAAAAAGGGAGCGAAAGTGGTACACCGGTTCCTTGGTGCGGCTACGCCCGATGGAGCTGTCGATTATATCCAAAACCTGACCCAGGATGTGGAGAAACGTTATTTCATCAAGGGGCGTGCCGGCTCAGGGAAATCGACTATGTTAAAGAAAATCGCGGCGGCAGGTGAGGAAAAAGGGTTTGATGTCGAAATCTACCATTGCGGCTTTGACCCGAACAGTCTGGATATGGTCATCATCCGCGAACAGGGAATAGCCATATTCGACAGTACTGCCCCTCATGAATATTTCCCTGACCGCGATAGCGACGAAATCGTCGATATGTACGAACGCTGCATCACTCCTGGCACCGATGAGAAGTTCGCCGAGGGAATTGCCAGGACCACAAAGGGGTATAAAGATAAAATGAAAGAGGCAATCTCGTATTTGAGTGAAGCGAAGGCCTTGAGGGAGAATCTGGAGGCCATTTATGTAGATGCGATGGATTTCAATGAAGTTGATCGACTTAAAGAAGAAATATTTAATGAGATGAAATCCATTGTTGATTCGATATAAGAAAGTGTAGATCACGCGGGAAAGACTGCGTGATTTTTTTCTGTGCAATAGCATTGACAATATACCCACATAGGTATATTATTAACTCAAGAACAAATTATGAATCTTTCTACAGGAGGAATTTACTTATGAAAGAATTATCAACAAAAGAAGTACAGGAATTACTAAAAAATGATGAACCTAATATAATCGATGTCCGGGAGGATGATGAAGTAGCAGCTGGTATGATCCCTGACGCCAAGCATATCCCACTTGGATCGATTGAATCACGGATGGATGAACTGGATAAGTCCAAGGAATATATCATGGTCTGCCGTTCGGGCGGACGAAGTGGACGAGCTGCTCGGATCCTTGAAAATCAAGGGTTTAAAGTTATAAATATGACTGGTGGAATGATGGCCTGGGAAGGCGAAGTCAAATAAATTTTTTTGAGTGCATTTATACCCTATTAGGTATTAAATTTAACTAACAGGAGGAATTATGATATGAGTAAAAAAGTAGCAATCATCGCTAGTAATGGTGGATTATTTGATGCGTATAAGGTTTATAACATTGCAACGGCAGCAGCTGCAACAGATCAGGAGGTAGCTATTTTCTTCACATTCGAAGGGTTAAATTTAATTCATAAAGAAGCCCATCAACAGCTGCCGATACCTGAAGGTAAAGAACATTTCCAAGAAGGGTTCACTAAAGCAAATGTACCGGCCATTCCTGAGCTTGTAGAAATGGCGAAAGAAATGGGTGTTCGATTTATTGGTTGTCAAATGACTATGGACGTCATGGGACTGGATAAAGAAGCTTTTGTAGACGGAATAGAAGTAGGCGGAGCCGTCACATTCTTAGAATTTGCCAAAGATGCAGATGTTACATTAACATTCTAATTGAAAATTCAGTATAAGAAGAGCTATTGGGTTTTCCAATAGCTCTCTTTTAAAAACTGTTTTAAACAGAATCCATTGGAAGAAGTGGTACCTTATGAAGAGATGGGTCTATTTTGTCACTTTAAGTTCTAATGCTCCCTATGTGATCAAAGAGGGTATCGAGCGAAAGAAAAGCGGCGATGAAGTAATGATTTTCTTCGATTTGGATGGAGCATATGTATTGGATAAACGGTACACGCAGAAACTGGAGAGGTCCCATGGAGTGGATATGGAGAAATTGCTTCAACAGGCACATTCCTTAGGGATCGGACTCTACGGCTGCCAATTGAACATTCTTGTGGCAGATGGATTAGAATTAGTCGATGGTGTTGAATTGGCTGGTGTCGTCACGTTTCTTGAGATTGCTTATGGAGCTGATGCAGTATTAAGCTATTGAAGGGGGGCAATCCGGTATGCCTGAAAGAAAAGTTGTAGTACTCGCACTTCATGATGAATTGGAGTCTGTTTATCCTCCGCTGAATATCGCAGTAGGTGCAGCCTCCTCTGGTGCAGATGTTATATTGGCATTCTCAAGGAAGGGTGTCAACATTTTGACAAACAACTTTGTCCCTAAGCCATCGAAAGGAATTGAATATTTATCACAGGCACTCGATGCATTCAATGCACCGACAATCAACGAGCTGGTTGAGCTGGCAGCGGAAGCCGGAGTGCGATTTTATATAGTGGATGCTGACCATCATGAAAAATTGGATCTTATCTACCCTGCCGAGCAGGTTCCCATCAAGTGGGTGCTGAATGAAAGTAATTCAGCGGATTTGTTTGTTCATTTTTAGTATCTTAAAGTAAGGATGGAGAATATGAACTGGAAGAAATCGAATTGTGGAAATGGGACATGAAGCAAATCTTCAAAGAAAAGCCGCAAACGATATATACCGCCTATATGACCGGGCTTGTGGCTGTGGCTCCTGGCAGGAGTCATCTTATTATTGAATAAGCTTTTCTAAAGAAGGAGTCAAATGAGGCTTCTTCTTTTTTTATCCTATTGATTTTTAACACTGAAACCTTCAATATTAATAAGCGAACGATTACTAGCAAAAGAAAGTAGGAACTGTACTTGAATATATTTAGATCCTTAGGGATTTCAGAAGAAATGGATAAAACACTGTCGAAGATGGGCATTGTGAAACCGACACCCATTCAGAGGGAAGTCATTCCGGAAGTAATGAAAGGCCGGGATGTCATGGCAAAAGCCCAAACCGGTTCTGGAAAAACATATGCATTTGCCTTGCCGATACTTGAAAAAAGTAAAAAGGGCGGCAGCCACATCCAGGGTATCATTGTCACTCCGACCAGAGAATTGACCATACAAGTTGCGGATGTTTTAAAACAACTGACAAAGAAACAAAAGAATACGGACATCTTAGCAATGTACGGCGGTCAAAGTCATGAGCAGGAACTAGAAGAGCTTCAAAAAAATCCGGCTTATCTTGTCGGTACGCCGGGCCGGGTATTGGATCAAATCAAACGTGGGAATCTGGACCTTTCGCATGTACGATTTTTTGTGTTGGATGAAGCAGATCAAATGCTCCAGATCGGTTTTTTGAATAAAGTAGAGGAAATCATAAAATCAACACCTCGTTCAAGGCAGATGATGCTGTTTTCAGCCACCATGCCGGCACCTGTCAAAAAATTGGCCCTTAAATATATGAAAGAGCCAAAAACTATCGAGATCGAAGAAAAAGCCGCTCCTTCTTCAATTAATCAATTTGCCATCTTCACGGTGGATAAAGCAAAACAGGAAACGATTCTTCAATTAGTGGATGCATTCAATCCGAAAAAGGCAGTAATATTCTGCCGGACCAAAAGAAGGGTCTCGAAACTTTATCAAGTTCTTAAATCAAACGGAACTCAAGCGGGCGAACTTCATGGTGATATTCCTCAGGATAAACGTGAAGAAGTGATGGAAGCGTTCAGAAAAGGGGAAATACCTTTACTGGTCGCAACCGATGTAGCTTCCCGTGGACTGGATATCGAAGGGGTTACCCATGTCTTCAACTATGATATTCCTGAAAATACCGAAACATATACCCACCGGATAGGCAGGACAGGAAGAGCTGGAGCAGAAGGTTTATCCTATACTCTCTATACTTCAGAAGACAGGCCGTTACTCGATAAAATTGAAAGTGATTTACAGTCGAGAATTCAAAAACAAAATTTAGGGAACACCATCTCCCTTAAAGATAAAGAAAACTCAACATCCAAAAAGAAAAAAAATAAAGGAAAAAGACCTTCATCAAACCGAAACAATTCGACAAAGACAAGCAGCAAAGAGCAAAATGCTGAAAAAGAAGGATTTTACGGAAAACGGCCGGGAAATAAAAAATCGGAAAAGGCCTCGCGTGAAACAGCAAGACCATCGATAAAAGAGAATAAAGAACGAAAAAAAGTCACTAACCAACGTGCTAAGTCCAACAAAAAGCCGGCAGCCCGTCCAACAAAACCAAAAAACTAATGAGAAACGTAAGTCTATAAAAAACCGGACTACATTGCTTCCCAAGATGCAAAGTAGTCCGGTTTTTTATTTGTTAAAAAGTGAGTATGGTGTTTTGCTAAATCAGGTTGATAATGCGTAAACGTATCCTTTTTCATTACCTGTTCCAGCGGTTGATTGGAGTGCGAAACGCAGACACCTATTAGAAATGCGGAAGAGCTTTTAAGAGATGCGTGTGGCTTAATTCATGTGCCTAAGCCCAGCAGCTGGACAGTTCTTTCCCTGAATATGAAGAAGGTGGATAACGGGAGCCCGAGGAAAGTAAAGTTTTGTCCGGAAATCAAAAATGGGATCAAAGAAGTTGAGAAGTCTAAATCACTTCGCTCATTCCTTACACCAAGCATTGTATATCGAGAAAATATCGATATTATTCTAAAATAATAAACAATTTACTCTATATTATTTTAGAATAATAATAGATTTATAGCCTGTTATGTTACGATAACAGCAGAGAAATGAATAGAAAAAGGAGATTTTCAAACTACAATGAAATTAGTTTCGTGGAATGTAAATGGAATAAGAGCCTGTGTAAAAAAAGGATTCCTGGATTACTTTAAGGAAGTCAATGCAGATATTTTCTGTATCCAGGAAACGAAACTCCAGGAGGGGCAAATCGACCTGGAGCTGCCGGGGTATGAACAATACTGGAATTACGCTGAACGGAAAGGATACTCGGGAACGGCTGTTTTCACTAAAAAGAAGCCCCTCTCAGTATCATATAGTTTACAGGAGGGGGAAACTGAGCCTGAGGGCAGGATCATCACCTGTGAGTTTGAACGCTTCTATCTTGTAAATGTATACACGCCAAATTCAAAAAGAGATTTGTCGAGACTGGATGAAAGACTGCAATGGGAAGATTCGCTCCGGGATTATCTGATGGAACTTGATCGGACAAAGCCAGTGATCCTCTGCGGGGATCTGAATGTCGCGCATAAAGAGATAGATCTTAAGAATGACCGCGCAAACCGTGGTAATTCCGGGTTCACGGATGTGGAGCGAGGTAAGATGACTCTGTTTCTTGAATCAGGTTTTGTCGATACATTCAGGTATTTATATCCTGACAAAGATGAATCCTATACATGGTGGAGCTATATGAGCAAGGTCAGGGAAAGGAACATTGGATGGCGCATCGATTATTTTATTATGTCAGAGCGAATGTCTGTTAGTATAAAAGATGCAGACATTCATTGTACAATATTGGGCAGCGATCATTGTCCTGTATACTTGGAGTTGGACGAGACAATTAATTAACTGAATGAAGCGAGGAATATGTATGGGAAATGACAAATTGAAATTTGAGACACTTAAAGTCGAATTATGTAATAAAGAGACCGATGAATTGATAAGACAGGTATCTTCTTCATTTTTGGAGGAGGCTTTGGAGTACCTGAAATCTAATGAAAATGAATACATTTTCATTGAGTCAGATGAGTTCGATAAGATTAAGATTGACGGACTGTCAATGGAACTTGATGACCTGTTCGGCCATTACGATGCCATGTTCGGGTTGAAGCTGCAAAAGAAGTACAGAGAAGAGATCGTCTCCTTCTTCGAAAGTACGCTGCATGGGAAGAAGGGATATAATCTTCTTTTTAACGGAGAAGACGGCTTGTGGGATGTGAATCTTTCCATTAATGATCTTCCTTCTTATCATAGTAATATGACGTTGAAGGAAGCGGTTGAAGAGGTTTATTCGTATCTTTCTGGACTGCTTGAAAAAGTTTCAGGAAAAAAGTAAGCACCCCGATCACTTTTCGAGGTGCAGCTGGTGAATTATCTCTTCTGATCCCTTACCCTTGCCATTTCCTCTGATACCACAATGGCAAGGTCTGTATTGCCAAATAAGGAGAGTACGCCCAACAGGGTCGAGTCGGCGATTTCTTCGGATTCCTCCTTCGGCACAGTCAGGTCGATTCCCTGCTTAAGTGCAGGGTTTGCCGCTTGTTCAGGATAGGCCTTTTTATAGAGGTCTGCAGGGTTAAGGTCATTATTTACGCACCACTGCGCAAACACAAGAATCATCATGTTTTCGTCTTTCTGATAGTTTGAAATGATCTTGTCTTCAAGTTCTTTATTGTTCATTTTAGTCGCTCCTTAAAGATACTGTCGACTATCATTATATCGAAGGACAGGAGCAAATCCTATTAAAAAACATGAGTGGGACATCATGGTTTTCTTTTACTATGATCCAGTGTATAATTGAGGGATATGCGAAGTGAAAGGAAGATATTTTTTAATGATCATTACTGGCCATACTATGGAAGAACTTAAAGATCCAACAGGTATCTTAAGCGGCAGCCGCCATGAAATGATGCTGGCGATTGAAGTCCCTGAAGACGATGAAATGTATTCAGAGTCCGGGTTATATATAAAAGCCATCTTTGTTCAAGACGGAGATGAGTCACGTATTGCACAATATCAAATCATTGAAAGAGACTCTGAATCCATTCTCGATTTTGAATTGGAAGAAGATGAAGAAGCCCAACTTCTGCAATATTGCAAAGAAGCTGTGACCAATTGACTGTAAACATCTTATCTTTTCTGGATAAGATGTTTTTTTATGCAAAAAAAGATTTAATACATCAAACTGCTGAAAACATTGTCGGAATAGGATGTATCATAATGAAAGAGTATGCTATAATGATGCTATCAATTGATAGCACATCGTTTTTTGGAGGGTTAAACACTTTATGAGCACCAATGATAGAATCCAGCTTAACGTCAGGGTCGACAAAGAAACAGCTCAACAATTGGACGAAATTGTTGAATATTACCAGGAAAAAGCGAAGATTGGCAGAATATACAAAGGTGACGTTCTTACAGATATCATCAAAAAATCCCATGAACTTATGTTAAAACAAATCGCCATCCAAAACCGCAAATACTAAAAGTCATGTTGAAGAGCATATACATCCCAATTGTATACGCTCTTCATTTATCACTTCAATGACGGATATGGTAAGATAACAACAAACATTCATACGAACGGGGTATTGATCGTGCAGCTTCCGGATAAATTGATTAAAATTCAAAAGAGCTCAGGTATTTCACCTTATATTTGGAGTATCATAAGCATTCTCCCTTTTTACTTTATCTTTCAATCATCTTCTTCAATTGAAATCATAGTCGGCATAACACTGACGATATTATTCTTTATTTTCTTACGGCTTGCTTTCCTATCAAAAAATTGGCCGGTGTATGTGTGGACATCATTATTAATTGCCATTTCCATCACGATGACCATTCAGTTTAATTTTATTTATTTTGCATTTTACATAGCTTACTATAACGGGAATATAAAAAATCGAATCGCTTTCTTGACGCTGTATGTTATTCACCTTGTACTTACAACTGCATCGATCAACTATAAATTCGTTGAACAGGCAGCTCTCTTTCTTTCCCAAATACCGTTCATCCTGATTATCTGGATCAGTGTAATCCTGCTTCCTTTCAACATATACAATCGCAACAAACAAGGTTGGCTTGAAGAAAAGCTGGAAGATGCGAATAAACGGATATCAGAACTTGTCAAACAAGAGGAAAGACAGCGGATAGCAAGGGATCTGCATGATACGTTAGGGCAAAAGCTGTCCCTCATAGGTTTAAAAAGTGACTTGGCTCGGAAACTGATTCACAAAGATCCCGAACAGGCAAAAGAAGAGTTGAAAGATGTGCAGCAAACAGCGAGGACAGCACTTTCTGAGGTTAGGACGATGGTCTCACAAATGCGCGGGATTCGTCTGGAAGATGAAATGGTCAGAATCAAACAGATCCTTAAAGCGGCAGATATTGAATTGATCATAGATGAAGAAACCCCTATACCAGCCACATCACTCTTTCTTGAAAATATATTGAGCATGTGCCTGAAAGAAGCCGTCACAAACGTCGTGAAACACAGCAAGGCGGATTTATGTGAAATAACCATCGAAGATCATGACAATGAACTGACGATAAAGGTAAAAGACAATGGCATCGGTCTCAGCAAGGATAAAGACTTGTCGAGAGGCTGCGGATTAAGAGGGATGGAGGAGCGTCTGGACTTTGTAAACGGGACGCTCGATATCATTTCCGATAAAGGCACGATACTGATCATGAGAGTGCCAAAAGTAATCAAGCAGATAGGGAGGGATTAAGATGATTCGCATCGTAATCGCAGAAGATCAGCGCATGATGCTCGGCGCTTTGGGATCATTGCTTGATTTGGAAGATGACCTTGAAGTAGTGGGGAAGGCGAGCAATGGGGAAGAAGCGATTTCCCTCGTCCGCCGACTGAAGCCTGATATATGTATGATGGATATTGAAATGCCCGAGAAAACAGGGCTTGAAGCAGCGGAAGAATTAAAAGGGGAAGAATGCAAAGTCATCATTCTGACGACATTTGCCCGTTCCGGTTACTTTCAGCGGGCAATCAAAGCCGGGGTTAAAGGCTATTTATTGAAGGACAGCCCCAGTGAAGAGCTGGCAACCTCCATTCGACTTGTCATGCAGGGGAAAAGAATGTATGCCCCTGAATTGATGGATGATATGTACAGTGAAGAGAATCCTTTGACTGACCGGGAGAAAGAGGTGCTGGAATTGGTGGCAGATGGAAAAAACACAAAAGAAATCGCCGATGAACTCCAATTGAAGACAGGAACGGTACGTAACTACATTTCCACCATCCTTGATAAGCTCGAAGTGAAAAATCGCATTGAAGCCATTACACATTCCAAAGAAAAAGGCTGGTTCAAGTAAAAAAAGATTGACAAGAAATATATTCATGTTACGATAACATCGAATTCAAAATTTCATATGACGATCCACTAGGGGTGCCTTTCATGAAGGCTGAGATTAAAGTGTGACTTTAAGACCCTTTGAACCTGATCTGGTTGAGACCAGCGTAGGGAAGTGGTGTTTGAAGGTTACATATTATTTTGGTGTGATGCCTTTTCAAGCCACTTTCTGTTCGCTTTTTGCGTATGGAAAGTGGCTTTTTATTTTTCCCTGAGATGGGTCGTCGTGGAAAAGGAGAGTCTATGATGACATTTTCAAATGAATTAAGGAAAGAAGTCGATGAGGTCTGGGAGGCGAGCTTTAATCACCCGTTTGTAAGAGGGATCGGGGACGGTACGCTGCCGCTCGACAACTTCCGTTACTACATCCTGCAGGATGCGTATTATTTATCTCACTTTTCAAGGGTCCAATCATTGGGAGCTGCCAAAGCACCAGATTTACATACGACATCAAGAATGGCAGCTCACGCACAGGGAACGAATGAAGCAGAATTATCCCTGCATGAAACATTCTCTGTTCAACTTGGTATTACAGAGGAGGAAAAGAAACGATTCAAGCCTTCTCCGACCGCCTACGCTTATACTTCCCATATGTACAGGGCAGCACAATTCGGAGGGCTAAAAGAAATTCTCGCTGCAATCCTGCCCTGTTATTGGCTTTACCATGAAGTCGGGGAGCGCCTTAACATGTTTACTCCTGATGAACCGATTTATAAGGAATGGATTTCAGCTTATGGCGGTGAATGGTTCGGAGAGCTGGTGAAAGAGCAAATCAATCGGTTGGATCAGCTGGCTGAAAAAGCATCTGAGGAAGAAAAAGCTTTGATGAAAGAGCTATTTATGATCAGCAGTATATATGAGCTCCAATTCTGGGAAATGGCCTACTCCATGGAAGAATGGCCATTTGAATACCACCTCATGAAAAATACAGGAAAGCAGGTGAAGTAAATGGCAAAGCTGAAATTGACGGACATTTTGGTCACGGTTGTCATCTCGATCGGATTCGGTATTATTTACAAAGTCTGGGGCCCTTTATACAACATGATAAAGCCATTTGGCCTGCACGCAGATCAACTCATCTATGGGATGTGGTTCATGGCAGCAACGGTTGCATTCTTGATCATCCGTAAGCCTGGCGTCGCCCTGCTCGCCGAGATTGCGGCTTCATCCGGTGAATTTCTAATGGGATCGGAATGGGGACTTGAGGTCCTCCTTTTCGGGGTTGTGCAGGGGTTATTTGCTGAGGCGGTATTCTTTGTTACTAAGTATAAACGAAACAGCCTGTTCATCATTAGTCTCGCTGCTGTGATGTCAGCATTTGGATCGATCTTAATGGATAGTTACAAAGGCTATATAGGAGATCTGGCTGTATGGAATCTGCTTTTATTCCTGGGGGCAAGATTACTTGGTTCGATATTGATATCTGGAATGGGGGCTTTCTATCTTGTGAAGGCCCTGGAACGAACGGGTGTGACAAGCCTTGTGAGACCTGCAGAAAAAGAAGATTACGAAGCTCTTGACAGATAGGTGTGAGTCGCAGTGGAGATCAAGAAATTAAGGTTGAAGTTTCAGGGAGAAAAGCAATTACTGTTTAAAGATTTATCACTTTCGATCGGTCAGGGGGAGAAGGTCCTTCTCCTCGGTCCTTCCGGATGCGGAAAATCAACGCTGCTTAACGTATGTGCGGGGCTGATCCCCCATTCGTATGAAGTGCCGATGAAAGTATCATCCATTTCATATCCTTCCTCCTGGGGTTATGTGTTCCAAGATCCGGACGCGCAGTTTTGCATGCCTTATGTGGACGAGGAGATGGCATTCGTCCTTGAAAATCTGAATGTACCGAGAGAAAATATGGATGAAATCATTCAGGAACTGCTTCAAAAAGTGGGTTTGAACTTTCAGAACCCCCATATCAAGATTTCTGATCTGTCTGGAGGGATGAAGCAAAGGCTGGCCATCGCTGCGGTCCTTGCGATGGAGCCGGATACACTTTTTTTGGATGAACCGACCGCTTTAGTGGATCAGGAAGGAACAAAGGAAATTTGGAACACAATCAAAAGGATCAGTAAGGAAAAAACGGTGGTCATCGTTGAACATAAGCTGGATCAGGTTGTCGAATTGATCGACCGGATCATCCTCTTCAACAAGTTTGGAGAAGTGATTGCAGATGGAAAGACAGAAAAAGTCCTTACAGAACATTATGAGACCATCAAGAAGGATGGCGTCTGGTATCCGGGCGCACGTAAAGACTACTTAAGATCATTCAAGAGGAAAAGGCATATCTTTTCGGATGAAACAGCGTTAGAAATAGAGCATTTTAAAGGATATCTGAATAAGACTCCAAAAATAACGGTTGAACATGCTTCTGCAAACAGAGGTCAATGGATTTCTATCCTTGGAAGAAACGGAGCCGGAAAATCAACCTTTCTCCATGGACTGATGCAATTCATTAAAACAACTGGAAGATACGAGTTATTTGGCCTTAATAAAACCAAAGAGAATATACTTGAACATTGTTCATTTGTTTTTCAGAACCCCGAATTTCAATTTGTTGCAAATACCGCATATGACGAAATCGCCTTCAGCATCAAGCTGAAAAAAATCAGCGGGGCTGAGCTGGATCAAAGGACAGGGGAGATGCTGGAACGGTTCAATTTGAAAGAATGCAGCCATTTGCATCCGTTTCAGTTATCCATGGGGCAAAAGAGACGATTGAGTGTCGCGGCTTCCATTCTGATCAGCCAGGATGTCATTCTTCTGGATGAACCTACTTTCGGTCAGGATGCAGTGAATACGTTTCAATTACTGCATATGCTGAAAGAGCTGCAGCATCAAGGTTCCACCATCCTTATGGTCACTCACGACATCGAAGTGGCAAAGGCCGTGTCGGATAGAGTATGGACGATTGAGAAGGGGGAATTGATTAAGGATGAAGCTTGCTCTATATCAACCGCAGCAAAGGAGGGATCAATGTGAAGCAAGACATCCTGCACAATAAGACTTGGATGCACGGGGTCAACCCAAGTTTCAAACTCATCATCCTGGTTCTCCTGTTCCTCCTGAGTTTGATGATCCATCAATTAAATATCCTTTTCTATTTAACGGTATTTTCTTTTTTGCTGTTCTGGTTTTGCTCTGGACTTACATGGAAAGTCAAATTCCTGCTGTTTCTGCCTTTTATCCTGATGTTCGTTTCTACTGCCTCTTCCATGATCTTATTTGGTAAGGGAGACGTGATTTGGCTGAAGTGGGGACTTATCGAAATTTCAGAGGAAAGCTTTTACCGGGGCCTTCATATTGGTTTCAGGGCATTACTTTTTGGGCTGCTTGGATTGCTATTTACGTTATCAACCAGGCCGGTGATGCTCTTCTATTCTTTGATGCTGCAGCTTAGGCTGAAACCTAAATACGCTTACAGTTTTATGGCTGGATTCAGAATAATCCCCATTTTAGCAGAGGAATTCTTGACAATCCGCCGGGCTATGAATGTAAGGGGTCTTAACCGGAAAAAAGGCATAGCTGGATTGCTTTTCACATTTCGGTCCTCGGCGCTGCCGCTGCTTGCCCAAAGCATAAGGAGAGCACATCGGATTGCAGTGGCAATGGAGGCTAAGCGATTTAATGGAAGCGGTAAAAGGACGTACTTTTACCAAACAGATTTTTCAAAATATGATGTATTTTTTATTGTAATGATCTCCGCCATGCTGGTGTTCGGCTGGCAAGCTGCGGCAGTATTTCCGGTCTTCCCGGCCGGGGATGTACGTTATCAAGGATAGGAGGCGGTCGTATGAAGAGACAGTTACATGTTATAACAACAGGTCAGCAAGAGATGAATGAAATGATCAGTATTTCATTGGCCGTCAGATCTTATATTGATTTTCTCCACATCAGGGAAAAAACCTGGACAGCAAGGGAATTGGCAGAGGCTGTCACATTATTGATAGAGGGAGGCCTTCCTCCTGAAAAAATCATCATCAATGACAGAGTGGATGTGGCTTCTGTAATGGAGATCCGCGGTGCTCATCTTGGCTGTCATAGCTTAAGAGTCTCGGATGTGAAAAGGAGCTTCCCCGACTTGAAGGCAGGGAGGTCTGTTCATTCAGTGTATGAAGCGGTCTCCCTCCAAGTTGAGGGAGCGGATTACCTTGTATATGGAAACGTATTCAGCACCCCTTCTAAAAAGGGAAAGGATGGAATGGGAACAAAGAACCTTAAAGCGGTAGTGGATGCAGTGGACCTTCCTGTCATTGCAATCGGCGGCATCAAACCGGGAAACACAAAGGATATCATCTGCACGGGTGCGGCAGGCATAGCGGTCTTGTCCGGTATTTTCCTGGCCGAAGACCCGGAAAGCACCGCATACGAATATCGGATGAATCTGGAAGGAGGCGGGGGTTTTTGAGTAAGTCCTATGATGTCATTATTGTGGGCGCTGGTGTAATTGGATGTTCAATCGCCTACCAGCTGAGCAAAAGAAAGAAAAAAGTACTCCTTATTGAGAAGAACAAAATAGGAGGTGAAGCATCATCTGCAGCAGCAGGTATGCTGGGGGTGCATAGTGAATTCATTGGTGACCAAAATTTATTGAACGCTGCTTTAAGAAGCAGGGATATGTTCACGGAGCTGTCACGAGAGTTAAAGGAAATAAGCGGAATAGACATAGAACTTTCACATAATGGGATGATCAAACCTGCCTGTTCAGAAATTGAAAAAGGCCAAATGATGAAAATCTTGCAGCTAAGTACAGATGTTGAGTGGCTGTCGGAAGAAGACGTGGCAAGATTAGAACCAAAGTTATCAAAAGGGAATCATCACGGTGGCTTGTATGCATACAGGGACGGAAATGTTTCTGCAGGCAAACTTACCCGGGCTCTTGCAAAATCATCCGTGAAACTCGGTGCATACATACAGGAATACACACCAGTTATAAGCTTTCTCATGGAAAGGAACAGATGCATCGGAGTGAAGACTTTACATGAAACGTATCATTCCCAGGAAGTGATCGTCGCAGGGGGAGCTTGGAGCAGCAAGATACTGAGAGGTGCCGGGTTTGAAATATGCGGATTACCAGTTAAAGGTGAGTGCGTTTCAGTTAGTGCTTGTAAACAGCTGGTGGAAAGGACAATCTTCACAAAAGAATGCTACATTGTCCCAAAACGGGGGAATCACTATTTGGTCGGGGCAACCGAACATCCGCATACTTTTGATTCGAAAGTTTCAGCCGGAGGGATTCATCATCTATTGGGAAAAGCCATCGATTTGCTCCCTGATCTTGCATTTGCCAGATTGGAGAAATCCTGGGCGGGTGTAAGGCCGAAAACGGACCGCTTTCTGCCTTACATAGGCAGGCTTCCGGGGCGGGAATGTCTTGCTGTTGCAACCGGACATTACAGAAACGGCATTCTGCTCGCACCCCTTACTGGAATATTAATGGCAGATTTAATCGACAGCATAGAGATTGATCCCATTTTCGGATTCCATCATGAAAGGATGTTGAAATAAATGAGAGTGAAAATGAATGGGCAGTATGTCCAGCTCCCCGCTGACCTGTCGTCCATCGCAGATTTGATCAATCACTTTTCATTAAGTGACCGTATACTCATCGTTGAACTGAATGGAGAGATCAAAGACAAAAAACAGTATGACACGACAATGATTAATGAAATGGATTCTATTGAATTCGTACATTTTGTAGGAGGCGGATGAGATGTTAAAGATAGGAAACTATGAATTTCAGTCAAGGTTGCTCCTTGGTACAGGTAAATATCCTGATTTTGAAACCCAGCAAAAAGCAGTGGACGAGTCAGAAACAGAAATCCTTACATTCACTGTTCGGCGAATGAATATATTCGAAGAGCACCAGCCCAACCTGCTTGAACGGCTGGATCTTTCTAAGTATTCCCTTCTCCCTAATACAGCGGGAGCGAAAACCGCCAAGGAAGCGGTAAGGCATGCAAAACTGGCACGGGCTTCAGGTTTGTGTGACATGGTAAAGGTTGAGGTGATAGGGTGCGCCAAGACCCTCCTTCCCGATCCTGTCGAAACAATACTAGCCACAGAAGAACTTGTTAAAGAAGGATTCACTGTCCTTCCATATATCTCTGATGATGTCGTGCTTGCAAGAAGACTGGAGGAAGCGGGAGCGCACGCCATTATGCCTGGAGCTTCCCCGATCGGTTCTGGACAAGGAATACTGAATCCGGTCAACCTGCGCTTTATCATCGAGCAGTCAAACGTCCCTGTCATTGTCGATGCAGGGATTGGTTCTCCGGCGGATGCTGCATATGCGATGGAGCTCGGTGCGGATGGAATCCTATTGAATACAGCTGTTTCCTCTGCAAAAGACCCGGTTAAAATGGCTGAAGCGATGAAGCTTGCTGTCAAGGCAGGCAGGATGGGATACGATGCAGGCAGGATGACCAAAAAGCTATATGCATCAGCAAGCAGTCCGATGGAGGGAATCGTCGGGTGAGAAGTGAACGATATTCAAGACAAACGTTATTTGCGCCAATTGGAGATAAGGGGCAGTTGAGCATTTCCTCCAAGAATGTTCTGGTTATAGGTGCCGGGGCACTTGGCACCGGTTGTGCAGAAGCGCTGGTCCGTGCAGGCGTCGGCAAAATAACGATCGCCGACCGAGATTATGTGGAATGGAGTAATCTCCAAAGGCAGCAGCTATACACGGAGAGTGATGCAGTGGACAGCATGCCAAAAGCCGCGGCAGCAATGAAACATCTAATGAAGATCAACTCAGACGTCGAAGTTGAGGCGCATATTATGGATGTGGGTCCCAATGACTTACGGCGTCTTACGGAAAATACTGACCTTATCATTGACGCCACGGATAATTTCGATATCAGGCTGATGATCAACGATATCTCCTTTCAGAAGAAGATCCCTTGGATCTACGGGGGATGTGCAGGAAGTTATGGGATTACCTGTACATTCCTGCCAGGAAGGAGCCTCTGTCTCAATTGCCTTATGGAAGACATCCCATCATCGAGTATGACGTGTGACACTGCAGGTATTATTTCTCCTGCAGTTTCGCTGGTTGTTTCCTTTCAAGTCTCCGAGGCATTGAAGATTTTGGCTGGTGATATAAGTGCGGTACGACAAACACTTATATCATTTGATTTGTGGAAAAATGAGTACAGCTCCTTAGATGTGCAAAGATTGAAGAAACGGGGCTGTCCCACTTGCGGTGCAGATCCCCGTTATCCTTATCTTCAATACGATAACCAGCTGAAAACAGCGGTTTTATGCGGCAGGGACGCCGTGCAGATCCGTCCTTCCAAAATGGTGGATGTTGATTTGGAGCACATGGCATCACAGCTGCAAAGACATATGGACAGAGTAGACAGAAATCAATATCTCCTTGCCTGTCAAACCGGAAAGCACCGTATTGTTCTGTTCAGGGACGGCCGGACACTCATCCACGGAACGAAAGATATAACCGAAGCAAAGTCGCTTTATCATAGATACTTAAACTGATTTGATAAGGCCCGTCTTCCTTGATAAAGGGGGACGGGCCTTCATCATATCTTTTTTAAACGCATCATAAACTGTAATAAGCCTTTAGGCAGCAAGGTTTAACATCATTGAAAAGGAGGTTTTATCATGGATGTGTGGATCGTATTGTTGAATCTTCTGATGTTTATCGTTCTTATTGGTGTTTTATTTTATTTACAAAAAAAGAAGGTTTCATTTTCTAAAAGGGTCTTTACAGCCCTCGGTCTGGGGATTTTATTCGGCTTCGCCCTGCAATGGTTATATGATCCCGCTGATGAAAATCTAACTCAGTCGATCGATTGGTACAATATTATCGGCAGCGGCTATATCAAACTACTGCAAATGATCGTGATGCCGCTGGTTTTCGTTTCAATCATTTCCGCTTTTACAAAATTGAAACAATCGCATAACCTCGGCAGGATTTCCGTATTGATACTTGGTCTTCTCGTTGGGACCACTGCCGTTGCAGCTGCTGTTGGAATTGGAACCACCGCTGCATTTGATCTTGAAGCCATTCAAATCGAACAGGGTGATGCGGAGGCTGCCAGAGGGATGCAACTGGAGGAACGTGCAGCTGCCATGGAAGGTCAGGGTTATCCACAGAAAATTCTCGAACTCCTTCCGGCGAATCCATTTTATGACTTCACCGGCCAGCGTGCAACATCCACGATTGCCATCGTCATTTTTGCCGCTTTTATAGGAGTTGCCTATCTTGGGGTCCAGAGAAAAGAACCGGAGGCCGCAGCCAGTTTCAAAAAAATCGTAGATTCCATTTATGCCGTTGTCATGAGAGTCGTTACTTTGGTGCTGCGGTTGACTCCATACGGTGTGCTGGCCATTATGGCGAAGACTGTCGCCCTCAGTGACTTCGATGCTATAGCAAAACTGGGTGAATTTGTGGTTGCCTCCTATGTTGCTCTTCTTGTTATGTTCGCCATTCATTTGCTCATGTTGACGCTTTCGGGTCTTAATCCACTGACGTATGTAAAGAAAGTATTGCCTGTCCTTACTTTTGCATTCATATCCAGATCCAGTGCGGGGACGCTGCCATTGAATATTCATACCCAGACGAAGAAGCTTGGTGTTTCTGAAGGAATCGCCAATTTCTCCGGTTCGTTCGGTCTGTCAATCGGTCAAAACGGGTGTGCCGGTGTATATCCTGCCATGCTTGCCGTCATGATTGCTCCTACTGTAGGGATAGATCCATTGACCCCTTCTTTCATATTGACGCTTATCTTAATTGTTGCCATTTCCTCATTCGGGGTAGCCGGAGTGGGAGGAGGAGCCACTTTTGCCGCCATTCTCGTGTTGTCAGCGATGGACCTTCCTATTGCTCTCGCTGGTCTCCTGATCTCCATCGAACCACTGATTGATATGGGCAGGACTGCCGTAAATGTCAGCGGAGCGATGACTGCAGGGGTCATTACAAGTAAGGCGACTGGAGAATTGGATACTGGCTTATATCAGAATGCTGATATTGCTGAAGAATAATTTGCAGGAAGATTTATTTAAATATTGAGATGAATCCGGGGAATGCTACATTGTGTATGCATTCCTTTTTTAAATGTCGTTTTTCAGTCACTAGTGATTGAATAATAAGTTTGGAGGTCTCAATCTTGTCAGTAGAAACAATCTCAGTAAAAGAAATCGCAAAAAAAGTCATGCGCAATGAAAGAGCATTCATACTGGATGTCCGAAAAACAGGGGATTTTGATGATTGGAAAGTGGAGGGGAAATCAATCGAGGTCTTCAATACACCTTTTAGCGAGTTAACGGATGGGATTGATCCCATCGTTGAACACCTGCCAAAAGATGAGCCGATTTATGTCATCTGTTCAAAAGGAAATTCCTCGAAGAAAGCCGCCGAGAAGATTGCAGAATATGGATATGATCAAGTGTATTCAATTGAAGGAGGCATGCAGGCGTGGAGTGAACATTTAGAGCCTGTGAAAATCGGTGAACTTAATGGAGGAGGCTCAATTTATCAATTTGTCAGAATCGGAAAAGGCTGCCTCTCCTATTTTATTGAATCTAATGGAGAAGCGGCTGTAGTCGATGCAACCAGGATGACTCAGGTCTTCGAAAACTTTGCACAGGAAAAAGGGGTTAAGATAAAAGCGCTGATTGATACCCATCTTCATGCAGATCATATTTCAGGAGGCAGGAAGCTGGCTGAGTCAGCGGGAGCCCAGTATTATCTTCCTCCAAAGGATGCCGGTGAGGTGACATTCGAGTTCACGGCTCTCGAAGAAGGGAAAGACATCGGTATTGGGGATTCCGTTATTACCATACATCCTGTGTATTCACCCGGCCACACGATCGGCAGCACCTCTTTGATTATCGATGAAGCTTATTTACTGACTGGTGACATTTTGTTCATCGATTCAATCGGAAGGCCGGATCTCGCCGGAAAAGCAGGTGACTGGGCAGATCATCTCCGGGATACTTTATATGAAAAGTATGCGTCATTGGATAAAAATTTGATCGTGCTCCCTGCCCATTTCATGACGATCAATGAATTGAACGGTGATGGCAGTTTCTCTAAGAAACTGGGAGTGTTGTATCAAAAAAATCACGGGCTGAATATTCGAGACGAAGGAGAGTTCAGGAAAGCGGTCAGTGAAAACCTCCCGCCTCAGCCGAATGCATACCAGGAAATCAGGGAAACCAATATGGGGAAGATCGCCCCGGATAACGAAAAGCAACGGGAAATGGAGATCGGGCCGAATCGGTGTGCAATCAAATAATCATATAAAAACACGAACGAAAATATAAAAAGAATAAAGAATGTTTGTTTTTCGGCTTTACAACTTATTTGATTACCTTTATACTAACGGTAATCAAATACACATTCACTCATATAATCGCGGGGATATGGCCTGCAAGTTTCTACCGGATGACCGTAAAGCATCCGACTATGGGTGAGCGATGGACTGCATGCATATTCTGTTTGCTTTCTTTACCTTTTACGTATACCTGAAGGTCATTGTTCACTCATTTTCTGAGTGTCTATGGTCTTCAGGTTTTTTGTTTTTTTATTATGCCAGTTATGATCCGAAGGGAGCAGATCGAAATGGAATTATTGAAAAAGAAAATGATTGAAGAAGGTGCCGTATTATCAAATCATGTCCTGAAGGTTGACTCGTTTTTAAACCATGGGGTGGATCCCGTCTTGATGGACGCGGTCGGAAAAGAATTTGCAAAAAGGTTCAAAGATCAAGCCATAACAAAAGTATTGACCATTGAATCATCCGGCATCGCCCCTGGATTAATGGCTGCATTGACTCTTGGGGTGCCGATGGTCTTCGCACGCAAACGCAGATCGCTGACACAGTCGGAAGATCTCGTCACAGCGAAGGTTTATTCCTTCACAAAACAGGAAGAAAATACGATCTCTGTATCGGGCAAATACATACACGGCGGTGACAATATCCTTATCATCGATGACTTTTTGGCAAACGGACAAGCTGCTCTTGGACTGGTCGAACTTGCAGAAAAGGCCGGTGCCAACATTGCAGGAATCGGGATTGTCATTGAGAAGTCCTTCCAGGATGGTGGAAGGCTGTTGAGGGAGAAAGGCTTCCGCGTAGAATCTCTGGCAGAAATAGAATCACTCGAAGATGGGATTATTTCATTTAAACAAAGTAAAGCAGAGGAGGCGGCTCATTCATGAAAAATGTATCACTCGGAATCCAGCACGTCCTTGCCATGTATGCGGGAGCGGTCATTGTACCCCTGATTGTCGGAGGCGCTTTGGGCTTATCAGGTGAAGAGCTGACCTATCTCGTTTCAATTGATATTTTCATGTGTGGAATAGCAACGATTCTTCAAGTCTGGAAAAACCGATTTTTCGGCATCGGCCTTCCGGTAGTCCTCGGCTGTACCTTCACAGCCGTCGGTCCGATGATTGCGATCGGCGGTCAGTACGGCATTTCAGCCATCTATGGATCCATTCTAGTGTCGGGTGTATTCGTCATTGTAATCAGTAAGTACTTTGGCAAACTGGTCCGATTCTTCCCGCCTGTTGTCACGGGATCGGTTGTCACGATTATCGGGATCACACTCATCCCGGTTGCCATGAATAATATGGCCGGCGGTGAAGGAAGCAGTAATTACGGGTCACTGATAAATCTGTCGCTGGCATTTGGCACTTTACTGATCATCCTTGTTCTTTACAAGTTTTTCACAGGGTTCATCCGATCGATCTCCATTCTTGCAGGGTTGATCATAGGAACCGCGGCTGCTTCTTTCATGGGGATGGTCGATGTCAGTGAAGTAGGGAATGCCTCATGGTTCCATATGGCACAGCCTTTTTATTTCGGCCTTCCGACTTTTGAACTTTCAGCGATTTTAACGATGATATTGGTCGCGATGGTAAGTCTTGTAGAATCGACGGGAGTTTACTTTGCCCTGGCTGATATTTGTAAAAAAGACGTGGAAGAAAAGGATCTGGCAAGGGGGTACCGGGCCGAGGGGCTGGCAATCGTCCTCGGCGGCCTCTTCAATGCCTTTCCATACACCACCTATTCACAAAATGTTGGGCTGCTTCAACTATCTGGGGTCAAGAAAAACCACATCATCTATTTAACCGGTGCCTTTCTTGTCGTCCTCGGACTTGTACCCAAAATAGGCGCGATGACGACCATCATCCCTGCACCGGTTCTCGGAGGGGCGATGGTGGCAATGTTCGGAATGGTCATCGCCTATGGCATCAAGATGCTCAGCCAAGTGGACTTTTCCTCTCAGGAAAACCTCTTGATCATTGCATGTTCAGTCGGAATGGGGCTCGGGGTGACAGCAGTACCTGAGCTATTCAGCCAGATGCCATCAAGCATCCGGATCCTGACGGATAATGGTATCGTGGCTGGAAGCCTGACAGCAATCTTTTTAAATGTATTTTTTAACGCGGCGAGAAAAAAGCAGCAACCTCTTGTGTTAAAAGAGCAAAAAGCATCATGAAAACTGAAACCCGGAGCATGGGTCATCATGCTCTGGGTTTTTTATTTGCTGGGAAAAAAGGTGTTTCCTCCAGGTGTAAAAACTAGGAATATATTCCTTTTTGACTGAAATGTTATTGAAATATTCTGAAATAAAATCTATAATATTAAGAAAATTTAAACAATTTTTCCTATAAAGGAGGTGAGAACAATATGAACGTATACGTCTCGGTGGATATGGAGGGAATCACAGGACTGGTTGACCATACACAAGTGGATTCATCCAAACATAATTACGAACGAGGAAGAGCCATCATGACAGAAGAAGCCAATGCTGTCATTCATGCCGCTTTTGACAGCGGATGCAGTGAGGTTTTAGTCAATGACAGCCATTCTCAAATGAACAATCTGTTAATTGAAAAGCTGCACCCTGAAGCGAAGTTGATATCCGGAGGAGTAAAGCCATATTCGATGGTCCAAGGGCTGGATGAAACGTTCCAAGGTGCTTTTTTTGTTGGGTATCATGCAAGGGCATCCATGAAGGGAGTCATGTCCCACTCTATGATTTTCGGTGTCAGGCATATGTACATAAACGATAAAGCCGTTGGAGAAATGGGTTTCAATGCTTATGTGGCCGGGTACTTCGGTGTCCCTGTCCTGCTGGTTGCCGGTGATGATCAGGCCGCACTGGAAGCGGAGGAACTCATACCGAATGTGACGACTGCCATTGTTAAGGAGACGATCTCCCGCTCAGTTGCAAAGAGTCTGACACCGTCAAAATCACAAGAGCTGTTAATGATAAAAACGGAACAAGCATTGCAAAATCGTCAAAAAGTCAAACCGCTCATCCCTCCTGATCATCCTGAACTCAAAATCGAATTTGCCAATTATGGACAGGCAGAATGGGCAAGTATGATGCCCGGAACCGTTCACGATCCCGGCACGACGATCGTCCGCTTTAATGCAAAGGACATTTTGGAAGCTTATCGCGCGATGGTGGTCATGACCGAACTGGCGATGAAAACGACATTCTGTTAGAAAGTGTGAAAATGAATGGGTACATATTTGGTTAAACGGCTTATTGCCATGGGCATTACATTGTGGCTGATTGTCACACTTACCTTTTTCCTGATGCATGCCATTCCGGGTTCCCCTTTCAATGAAGAAAGGAACACCAGTGAAATGGTACAGAAAAACCTGGAAGCGCACTATCATCTTGACGAACCTATACTTGTTCAATACGGACTCTATCTAAAATCACTTGTTACATTGGATTTCGGTCCATCAATCACCCAGCCCTCACAAACCGTGAACGATCTGCTGGGGAGGGGGTTCCCGATCTCTTTTGAACTGGGTATGATCACGCTTGTAATAGCGGTGCTCTCAGGGATCATCCTCGGAATACTGGCTGCGCTTCGTCACAACCGCATGATTGATTATATGGCCATGACATTTGCGGTACTTGGTATTTCGATTCCGAACTTCGTCATGGCAACGTTGTTGATCCAGCAAGTCGCTGTTAACTGGGAGATCCTTCCGGTTGCCACATGGACCAGCTGGAAACATATGATCCTGCCGACACTGGCGCTTGCTACCGGCCCCATGGCGATCATCGCCCGGCTGACCCGTTCGAGCATGCTTGAAGTCTTGACTCAGGATTATATACGGACCGCAAGAGCAAAAGGATTGTCACCATTTAAAATTGTCGTCAAGCATGCGCTGCGCAATGCGCTGCTTCCTGTTGTGACCGTCCTCGGTACACTTGCTGCAGGCATTCTGACAGGTACATTCGTCATCGAACAGATCTTTGCAATCCCCGGGATGGGCAAATATTTCGTAGAGAGCATCAATCAGCGTGATTACCCTGTCATCATGGGAACGACGGTATTCTACAGTGCATTCCTGATTGTCATGCTGTTCCTGGTCGATCTTGCGTACGGCTTTTTGGATCCGCGCATCAAGCTGCATAAGAAGGAGGCGAAATAATGGGTGCTCCTCAACAACAAGGTACCAACTTAACAGATGAATCATTGGACAAATGGTTCATCCCAAAAGAAAAAAATAAGGGGGAAGCAGAAGCCGTCGTACGTCCCAGCCTTTCCTACTGGCAGGATGCCTGGCACCGGCTCCTTAAGAATAAACTTGCCATGCTCGGTTTCGTGTTCTTGACCCTATTGATTACAATGGCCGTCATCGGACCCATCATCTCACCCCATGACGTCACGAAGCAGACGCTCGCGAGCCAGAACCTGCCTCCTTCCGGGGAGCATTGGTTCGGGACGGATGATTTAGGACGGGATGTATTCACCCGGACCTGGTACGGGGCCCGCATTTCTTTATTTGTAGGTTTTATGGCCGCATTGATTGATTTTGTCATCGGTATCATCTACGGTGGCATCGCTGGATACAAAGGCGGGAAGACGGATAACGTGATGATGCGCATCGTCGAAATCCTGTATGGTCTCCCATACTTACTTGTAGTGATTCTATTGATGGTCGTCATGGGACCGGGGCTGTCCACCATCATCGTAGCTTTGACGGTCACCGGATGGATCGGAATGGCCAGGATCGTCAGGGGGCAGGTGCTCCAAATCAAGAACTACGAGTTCATCCTGGCATCGAAAACGTTCGGCACGAAAACAGCAAGGATCATCCGCAAGAACCTGCTTCCCAACACAATGGGACCGATCATCGTACAGATGACCCTGACGGTGCCGAGCGCCATTTTCGCCGAAGCATTCCTAAGCTTTCTCGGTCTTGGGATCCAGGCGCCGTATGCAAGCTGGGGCGTCATGGCAAATGACGGATTATCTACGATTCTATCAGGCTACTGGTGGCGTCTCTTCTTCCCGGCACTGTTCATTTCATTGACGATGTTTTCGTTCAATGTCCTGGGTGACGGGCTCCAGGATGCTCTAGATCCAAAGCTGAGGAGGTAAACAACGATGAAAAACAGAGTACTGGCCGTTCAAGACCTTCATGTATCATTCACTACCTATGGAGGGGAGGTCAAAGCGGTCCGCGGCGTGAACTTTCATTTGAATAAAGGAGAAACGCTTGCCATCGTCGGTGAATCCGGGTGCGGGAAGAGTGTAACCTCACAGAGCATCATGAGACTGATCCCGGATCCACCGGGCAGAATCACACAAGGTTCCATTTCATTTAATGGCAGGGACCTGCTCCACCTGTCGGAAAAGGAAATGAGAAGTGTCAGGGGGAAAGATATCTCGATGATCTTTCAGGATCCGATGACGGCCCTGAACCCGACACTCACCATAGGGGAGCAAATCATGGAAGGGATTATGCAGCATGAGAGCATTTCTAAAAAAGGGGCCTCCGAAAAAGCGGTTGACATGCTCAATCTTGTTGGCATCCCTCATCCAGAGGAACGCCTGAAGCAGTATCCACATCAATTCAGCGGCGGGATGAGGCAGCGGATCGTGATTGCGATGGCCCTCGTATGCCAGCCGGATGTTTTGATAGCCGATGAACCGACAACCGCACTCGATGTAACGATCCAAGCGCAGATCCTTGAACTTTTTAAAGAAGTCCAGCGTAAAACAGGTGTCTCCATCATTTTGATCACACATGACCTGGGAGTCGTTGCCCAGGTGGCAGACAGGATCGCTGTCATGTATGCCGGGAAAATTGTCGAGGAAGGAACGAGAAGGGAAATCTTCTATCATCCTCAGCACCCTTATACAAAGGGCCTGTTGAAATCGGTGCCGAGACTCGACCTTGATGGAGCTGAACTTATACCGATAGCGGGTTCACCGCCGGATTTATTCTCACCGCCGGCAGGTTGTCCATTCTCAGCCCGCTGTGATTACGCGATGGAAGTATGTGACCGGGTTTATCCGGCTAAGACGGACCTTTCAGGGGACCACCATGTTGATTGCTGGCTGCAGGATCCACGTGCAAAAGCGATGCTTTCAACTATCAGTTATAACATACGCTGATAGAATGATAGAAAAAACAAAGAGGGGGAAGAACATGAGAAAGATTTTATCAATTTTTCTGACAGGGTTACTATTATTTGTACTGGCAGCCTGTACAGCAACAAAGGATGCAGGCAAAGAATCGGACAGCAAAGATGGGAAAGACAGCGGTGAAAAGGTGTTGTATTTGAATAACGGTGCCGAGCCGACTTCTTTTGATCCTCCAATCGGATTTGATTCGTATTCCTGGACTGCCCTTAACAACTTGATGGAAGGGCTGACCCGTTTAAATACCGATCACGAGCCTGAAGGGGCGATGGCAGAAAAATGGGATGTGTCTGAAGATGGGAAAGTGTACACCTTCCATCTCCGTGAAGACGCCAAATGGTCAAACGGTGATGATGTAACCGCCGGAGATTTCGTGTTTGCATGGAAGAGATTACTAAACCCTGAAACCGGGTCTCCTGCTGCATTCCTTGGCTATTTCATCGAAGGCGGCGAGGCTTTCAATAATGGAGAAGGACCGGCAGACGATGTGAAAGTAAAGGCAGTGGATGATAAGACATTCGAGGTGACTCTCACAAGTCCACAGGCTTATTTTTTAAGTGTCATCTCGAATCCTGCATTCTTCCCGATCAATGAAAAGGTTGCAACAGACAACCCTGAATGGTTCGCAGAAGCGGATACGTTCGTTGCAAACGGTCCATTCAAGCTGACTGAATGGGAGCATGACAGCCACTTTGTAATGGAAAAGAATGACCAGTATTGGGATGCTGACTCCGTGAAGCTTGATAAAGTGAACTGGGCGATGGTCAATGATTCAAATACCGATTATCAATTATATAAAACCGGTGAACTTGATACGGCAGACGTACCGGCCGACTTAAGTAAACAGCTGTTCGAAGAAGGGAAAGTGAATGTAGAAGATCAGGCAGGAACCTATTTCTACCGTTTCAACCTGGATAAGGAACCTTTCCAAAACAAAAACATCCGAAAAGCATTCGCGATGGCTGTCGATCAGCAGCAAATGGTTGATTTTGTAACAAAAAATAAAGAAAAGCCTGCTTATGGCTTTGTTTCAAGCGGGTTTAAAGATCCATCCGGCAACGACTTCCGTGAAACGAGCGGAGACCTTGTGAAAACCAATGTCGAAGAAGCAAAAGCACTGCTTAAGAAAGGGATGGAAGAAGAGGGGTACGACAAACTTCCTGAAGTGACACTGACTTACAGCACAAGTGATACCCATCAGAAAATCGCTGAGGCACTTCAGCAAATGTTCAAAGAGAACCTGGATGTCGATGTGAAACTGGCGAATATGGAATGGAATGTGTTCCAGGATGAGCAAAAAGCAGGGAAGTTCCAATTATCCCGAAGCTCTTTCCTGGCCGATTACGGTGATCCGATCAACTTCCTTGAAAACTTCCAGTCTGGTCATTCAATGAACCGTACAGCCTGGAGTAATGAAGAATACGACAATCTGATCAAGCAGGCAAAGAATGAAGCAGATGAAGCGAAACGCTTTGAACTGATGTATAAGGCAGAGAAGATCCTGATGGAAGATATGCCGATCATCCCTATTCACTTCTATAACTATGTATACTTGCAAAACGAAGATGTATCAGGGATTGTCCGTCATCCTGTAGGATACATGGAATTGAAATGGGCAGACAAAAAATAAGATGATTCAAAAGGAGCGGAGAAGATTCTTCAAAAGAGTCTCTCCCTCTTTTTCTACTGAAGGAGTGAAAAAAATGGTGATAAGAGCCCGGAAACTTAAACGGGGAGATACGGTTGGAGTGGTAGCTCCGGCAAGCCCGCCGAAGCAGGAATCGCTCGGTAAAGCTCTTTCCTTTTTGGAAGGTCTTGGCCTGAAGGTGAAACTTGGTTCATCTCTCCACAAAACATATGGCTATTTGGCAGGGACAGACGAAGAAAGAGTTGAAGATATACATACGATGTTCCATGATGATGAAATAAAAGCTGTCTTTTGTGCCTGCGGAGGATTTGGTACAGGAAGGATCGCGTCAAAACTGGATTATGAATTGATTGCCGGGAACCCTAAGATTTTCTGGGGTTACAGTGATATTACGTTCCTGCATACTGCTATCCACCAGAACACAGGACTGGTGACGTTCCATGGACCGATGCTGAGCTCGGATGTCGGGTTGAAGGAGGTCCATGAAAAGACCAAGGAAACATTCAGGCAGTTATTTGAGAGTAAACCTGTGGAGTTCTCACCAACGTTGTCCCCCGTGGAAGTGATTGTGGAAGGGAAGGCAGGCGGACCGGTCACAGGGGGAAACCTGACCTTATTGGTGAGTACATTGGGGACGGAATATGAAGTGGACACCAGAGGGAAAATCCTTTTCATCGAAGATCTTGATGAAGAACCCTACAAAGTTGACCGGATGCTAAACCAGCTGAAGATGGCCGGTAAATTCAGGGATGCTGAGGGAATCATCATCGGTAATTTTAAAAACTGTGAACCCGATAAGAGAAAGGAATCCCTTACGCTGGATCAATTATTCGATGAGTATATCAGGAAAGCAGGTAAGCCGGCTCTTAAAGGATTCTATATAGGTCATTCTTCTCCAAGTCTTGCCGTTCCTGTCGGCTCATATGGAAAGATCGATACATCCAGCAAATCATTCATTGTCGAAAGCGGCATAAAGGAAAAGGATGAAGCCTGATGAAAATAGTACAGATTGAAACCTTTCGTGCAGCAGTACCATTGCACACCCCATTCAAGACGGCTCTCCGGACGGTTCATACCGCTGAAGCCGTCGTGGTCAATATCATTTGTGATAATGGGATAAACGGCTGGGGGGAAGCACCTCCTACACTTGTGATAACAGGAGACAGCCTCGAGAGCATCGAATCTGCCGTACTGCATGTCCTGAAGCCTGCATTGGTTGGAAAATCCCTACTAAACCATGAATCTATATTTCAGGAGATGCATAAGCTTCTCGTAGGTAATAACAGCGCAAAAGCGGCTGTGGATATGGCCATTTATGATTGTCTGGCACAATATAGCAGACTTCCGCTCTATCAATACCTGGGCGGATACCGGAACAAACTTGAAACAGATTATACCGTCAGTGTGAACAGTCCTTCAGAAATGGCTGAAGATGCCCTGCTGTACAGCATGAGGGGGTTCGATGTCCTGAAGATCAAAGTCGGTAAAGATGCAATCGAAACAGACATCAAACGAATCCAGGCTATCAGGCAGGTAATTGGGGACTCCGTGAAAATAAGGCTCGATGCAAACCAGGGCTGGGAAGCAAAAGCGGCCGTCCGGGCAATCCGGAAGATGGAAGATTTGAATTTAACTATTGAACTGGTGGAGCAGCCAGTTCCCGCCCATGACATTGAAGGGCTGAAGAAGGTCACAGACAATGTGGAGACGCCCATCATGGCTGATGAGAGTGTATTTACACCGCAGCAGGCTTTCCAGGTCCTAAAAACAAGAAGTGCAGACCTGATCAATATTAAATTGATGAAGGCCGGGGGAATCTATCAGGCCCAGAAAATCAACAATCTCGCGGAAGTGTGCGGAGTGGAATGCATGGTCGGCAGTATGATTGAAACCCGCCTCGGCATTACAGCTGCTGCCCATTTTGCAGCAAGCAAGAAGAATATCACACGATTTGATTTCGATGCCCCGCTGATGCTGTCAACCGACATCATTGCAGGCGGAATTCAATATAATGGGAAAACCATCACATTCCCGGACTCTCCGGGACTCGGTGTCAAAGCAGTTCAAATACATTGATGCAATAGGAGGAATACATATGAGAGAAAAAGCAGCAGTCAACGCAGGAGTGGCAACGGTCTGGACATCACCGGATTCGGCAAGGGACCTCGATGCGCCAGCATTAACAAATCCTGTATACATGGAGAAATGGCTGGATTCGTTAACACATGAAACCAGGCTTGCCCTCTGTGATGAAAACCGGATTCAGTCGCAGATCTTATTCGGTCAGGAGGTGCTGGTCCTTGAAGAAAGGGAAGGATGGTCACACATCATTGTCCCTGACCAGGCATCATCCAAGGATAAGCGCGGCTATCCCGGCTGGGTCCCTTCCGTCCAGCTCGGCGAAAGCACCGATATGCACGAAGGAAAATCCTTTGCCATTGTAAAGACAAAATTCACTGATCTTTTAACTGAAGATGATAAAAGAGAAATGGAATTAAGTTTTCTCACCTCTCTCTCTATTGAAAAAAAAGAAGGTGACCGGCTGGCAGTGTCCACCCCGCTTGGGACTCGATACGTGAAGAGAGAGGATGTATATATTTCCTCGGCAGCAGTAAGTGATCAAAAAGGAAGCGGACTTGATATCGTGCGTACAGGGGAAGCATTCCTTGATCTACCTTATTTATGGGGTGGCATGAGCAGCTATGGATTTGACTGTTCAGGTTTCAGTTATTCGATGTGTAAAGCAAATGGGTATGTCATACCGCGGGATGCCGGGGACCAGGCAAAAGAAGGGAAGGGTGTACCTCTGCATGAATTAAAACCGGGGGACCTTCTGTTTTTTGCATATGAAGAAGGGAAAGGCAGCATCCATCATGTCGCGATTTACTACGGAGACGGTAAGATGATCCACTCTCCGAATACCGGTAAGACGATTGAAATCATTACGATTGAAGGGACGTATTATGAAAAAGAGCTTTGTGCAGCAAGACGCTACTGGCAGGATACGGGTGATGCTTCATGAAAAAAGATAAGATATTGGAAGTCAGGAATCTGAAAAAATACTTTTCCCTTGAAAAAGGCAAGGTGCTGAAGGCAGTCGATGATGTGTCATTCGATATTTACAAGGGCGAAACATTCGGACTGGTCGGTGAATCAGGATGTGGTAAATCCACTACAGGCCGGACGATCATCGGACTTTATGATGCAACAGAAGGAGAAGTCTCTTACAGCGGAAAAAACGTCCATACGCAGACTGATAAAGAAAAACGTTCGTTTTACAGCAAAATGCAGATGATCTTCCAGGATCCGTATGCCTCGCTGAATCCCAGGTCGACTGTCCGTGAAATCATAGCAGAACCGATGGAAGCACACGGGCTATATAAAGATAAAAAAGAACAGCTAGAAAGAATTTATCAACTGCTTGAAGACGTCGGACTGAACCGTGATCACGCAAACCGCTATCCGCACGAATTCAGCGGCGGTCAGCGGCAGCGGATCGGTATCGCGCGCGCCCTTGCACTTAACCCGGAATTCATCATTGCCGATGAGCCGATTTCAGCATTGGATGTATCCGTGCAGGCCCAGATCGTCAATCTGCTTAAAAAGCTTCAGAAAGAAAAGGGGCTGACCTTCCTGTTTATTGCCCATGATCTTTCAATGGTCAAGCATATCAGCAACCGGATTGGTGTCATGTATCTCGGGCATATCGTTGAGCTGACCGAGAGCAGTGATTTATATAAAAAACCTCTTCATCCTTATTCGCAGGCCTTGTTGTCGGCCATACCCATACCAGATCCCGATGTAGAGGATGAGCGTGAGAGAATGATTCTGAAAGGGGAAATCCCAAGCGCCATGAATCCGCCGAGCGGCTGTGTATTCCGCACCCGATGCCCTGCAGCCATGGATGCCTGTGCGACAACCGTGCCTAAATGGCATGAGGCGGAGAAAGATCATTTTGTAGCATGTCATCTGTATGATAAGACAATCCGGAAAGATACCGATGAAGTGGCTGCAACGAAGTAATGGATAGGATGAAAGAGAAAGATAAGTTCCTGGAACGACAGATACATGAACTGGTTGAAGGTGTGGAGGGCAAAATCAGTTTAAACATCGAACTGCCTGCACATACCATACAGTTGCATTCAGACGTTCCATATTCTGCGGCAAGCTTAATCAAACTCCCGATATTACTGGAAGGGTTCCGACAGATCCAGGAAAGGAAGCTGGACCCTGAGGAGGTCATTCCCGTAACTCAGGAGGATAAAGTGGGAGGGGCGGGGGTGCTCAGTCATTTATCACCTCATACTAAGGTGACGGTTCATGACCTCTTGACCTTAATGATCATTGTTTCTGACAATACGGCATCCAATCTGCTTATCGATCGGATGGGGATGGATTCCATCAATGGAATGTGCAGATTGCTCGGTCTCGAGCAAACAAAATTAAATCGAAAGCTGATGGATTTTGAAGCATTGGAATCGGGGGTCGATAACCATATCTCTGCAACCGATGCAGTAAAATGCTTAAAAGCTATGGAAAACGAGGTTCTGTTCCAATTGAGCAGCAGGGAGTCAATGATCCGGATTCTGCAAAATCAGCAATTTTACCAGAAGCTCCCCGGAAGTATGGACCGTAATAAGGTATTTACGGCGAATAAAACGGGTGAGCTTCCCGGAGTCGAACACGACAGTGCCATTATCCGGTATAACCAAAAAACGGTGTATGCTGCGGTATTAATTGATGAACTGAAGGATAGCTCAGAAGGGAGCGGGTTAATCATGAAGGTTGGAAAATGCCTGAATGATTACTTATTAACCTAAAAGCAGGCGTGTCTCCAATGTGATTTAGGAGACACGCCTGCTTTACTTTATTTGATGTGTTACCAGTTCTTTTTGAAGGTTTCTTTTACATCGCCGACTTTTTCCTGGAACTTACCTTTATCTTTTGTACGTTCACCCTCGGCGATCTTCTCATCGTTCATTGTAAGCTTGCCAAAGGTTTTCTTTAAATCACCTTCCGTTTGCTTGCGTTTTCCTTTAACTTGATCTTTATTTTTTTCATCCATTGAAATCTACCTCTTTTCTTTAATTTGTTTTCATGTTTTATCATTAACCGATTGAAGGTGTACTTAAACTAATATTTGATAGCAATTTATGACAATGTGTTTCCAGTTACATACCAGCAGTTGATTTTCGTGCAAGACTTCACTTTCCGTGGGTGACCCGTGAGTCTCGGCAAGGCTGCGGAGGCCCACCTAACTCGCTTTTCCCGCGAGAGTCCTAGTCTTGCTCTGTTATCAAGTGCTAGAAAGGCCAGATAAAGGGTATCACCTCATTATTTCGTGATCTTGAGTGCTGATTTGTTAAATTTCATATAATAGAAACTGCATGTTTTATACTTTATTTTGCTTGCTTATTAAGTAAAATTCTTTAAAAAGTGCCCAAAATTGCGTTTAGGAACATTTGTTCGCATAATGGATTTAACGATGAATAAGGTGGTGTTGGGAATGGCAAAGAATAAATGCACTTTAGAAGCTCTTGAGATCGTGAAATTATACGAAGAAGGCATGAGGACAGTGAAGATAGCAGAGATGGCCAATGTTTCACCGCGTTATGTAAACCAAGTGCTGCGCAAAAATAATGTAAAAAGAAGAGAGAAAGGCAGCTGGAATCGGAAATACACAGTGAATGAACATTATTTTAAGACCTGGTCGAATAATATGGCTTATATTCTGGGGTTTTTTGCAGCGGATGGCAATATTTCCAGTCGAACACAACTGGTTACATTTTCACAGAAAGACAAATCCATACTGGAGCAAATACGAAATGAATTAGGATCTAACCAACCTTTGACCTAAAATGATTCCACCGGAGTGTATTTGCTCAACATCGGAAGTAAAATCATGAAAGAAGACTTAATCAATTTGCACGGAATGTCTTCTGAGAAATCACATACTCTTACATTTCCCACTATACCAGACAAATACCTAAGTTACTTCGTCAGGGGATATTTTGATGGCGACGGATGTGTAAATTATAAACAGAGAGTTGTGTCCTTTGTTGGGAGTTCTTTATTGTTTCAGGAAGAATTAAAAATAAAACTAGAAGCTTTGAAGCTAAGCCCCTATATAAAAAAATATAGCAAACATTGGAGATTGTTTATAACAGGAACAAGATCAATACAAATCTTTAAACGCTGGGTGTATGAAAATAAAGAGCTTTATAGTGCTAGAAAACATGAAGAATTTGAATTAGAGCCGATAAAGGATATTAATCAGATTCCTGAGCGCTCCCTAAAAAGAACAAAAGAAGCAATCATGAAAAGAAAGCATCAGTTTATAGAATTAAGAAAAACAAATATATCTAACGAAAGTATCTGTGAAGAATTGAAAATTAGTATTAGTACTTACCATAAATGGCTTAAGGAAGATACTGAATTTAGACAAGCTGTAAATAAAATTCATTATATATGATTATAAAACCAGTCGTGAAGAAAGAGGGACACGTGACGAGCGACACAAAAGCCCTGACACAATTGTCTTTGGTATTACTGTATTTTATAGTAACCAATCTGGACTATTGTGTCATTTTTTTTGACACAATAGTGGTTACAACCTTGTTAAATGACACAAAGGTATTAACAACATTGAAAAAGCCATTACAAACCCTTATTCCGTTAAAACGGCTATTTAATTTAAAAGTGAAAGAAGATTCTTTTCAAAAAAACAGTCAATTAACACAACAGTTATTTAACTTTTCAGAAAAATACTTACATGTCTTTGATTTAAATGTTATTATTGTAAAAAAGTGTATATTCGAGGAGGGAATATGAAGACGATTATAGGAGGAACTTTTCATCTCTTTTTAGTTTTAGCAGGCTTTCTGTTATTAAGTGGAGTGAGTACCATTCTGCAATATGACTACGAACTAATTATAAACTTAAATGCATATTTTGCTTCTTTAATCAATACTATCTTTGATATTTTTAACACTTCTACAATTACTATGACGTGGGCGGAAGGTGGAAGAGCATATCCTCTCACGGAAGTATTTGCAAACACGTATTTGTACTCTTTTAGCATATTATTATTAGCCTTTCTACTATCAATTGTCTTTACTATTGTAATCAGTTTTTTGGTAATGCTGATTCCAAAGAAGCCACAGCAACTCATTAAAAAAACCATGAACCTTTTTGATGCGTTTCCTGATGTTTTTATTGTGGTATTACTTCAACTCCTTATTATTTGGTTATTTAAAAAGACAGATGTTCTCTTATTTGACATTTATACACTCGGTGAAGATCGAATATACTTTTTACCGATTGTCTGTTTATCAATATTGCCTTTTACATACTTACTGAAGAATTTTCTCTTTCAGCTACAGGAAGAGGAAAGAGAGCCCTATATTGAATTTTCATTTTCTAAAGGGTTTTCAAAAAAATATACTGTTTGGGTGCATATGTTTAGGAATGTCTGGATTCATTTCTTTCTTCATTCAAAACCGGTCTTTCTTTTAATGTTATCCAACCTGCTGATTATTGAAATTCTCTTTAATATTCATGGATTTATGAAAGCTGTTTTAATTCTTTCCACCCAATCTCCTACCGGCTTTTTTGTTGGATTGGTTTACATATTCATTCCCTTTTATCTTATTTATTCGATAGGATCTCTTGGATTGAAGCTTTGGCTGAAGGGAGCAACAAACAATGAATAAGAAAATTTATGTTGGTATATGGGGACCAATTGGTATTCTTTTTATTCTTTTGGTCATAAGCTTTTTAATTCCATACGCGTATCCGGACTTTGAAACTAAAACTGTTGATTATATGAGGGATAGTGACGGAAATATTTTTTCTGCACCACCATTTTCTCCAGAAGAGATGCCCCCTATAGGGAGTGATAAGCTTGGAAGAAACCTGTTATACCTATTACTTGCAGGGGCAAAGTATACAATACTTGCTTCCATCGGTATTGCTTTTTTTAGAATGATATTCGGTTTTATTTTTGGGCTTGCTTATGCGTTTCTTCCACCAAGAATAGCAAAGATCTTAAAAGGATTAGGGGAGGCTCTTCAGTTTATACCTTTGGTAGTTGTGGTTTATGCCTCATTATTCACCTTGAATACAGCCTTTTTAAACGGACTACTCCCTTCTACAGAGTATTTCATTCTTCAAATGATAGTAATAGCAATAGTAATCATTCCATCGTTGGGTATTTACATTGGAGAGGAAATGAAACTTTTTTTAAAAAATGAATTTTTACAAGCTTCTAAAGTGATGGGAGCAAGCAAGATGCATATTATAAAAAAACATTTATTGCCTCATTACTGTCGAAGGTCAATCGTTTTGTTTTCAGAGCAAATTTCTCAAACCCTGGCATTGATTATACAAATGGGCATCATTTATTTGTGTCTAGGTGGACTAAAGGAACTTAATTTTGGAATAGCAGGAACAGAGCCAGAATATTTTTCTGCCACTCATGAATGGGCAGCGATGATTAGTATGAATATACAACAGATATTTATAAATCCATGGCTTGTAGTAGCCCCTCTATTGTTTTTTTCCATTTTAATATTTTTGGTAAATGTCATTAGCCAGAATCTGAAACAATTATTGTTAGACCCCCAGGTTATTGAAATTAAACCAAAGTCTAAAACACAGAACACTAATACAGAAACATTAAAGATAGATGAGAGTAGTTTCACTTATACGAATCCTTCTAGATAGACTTACAATAAAAAGGTATAAATAAAAAGCTTCCTGAACGTTCAGGAAGCTTTTTAATACTTACATAATTTCGCATCTATATAACTTTGTTGTTCGGATCTGCTCTATTTCAAAGGTACAAAGTCTAACTTTGCTCCAATACCAAAAGGTTCGCTTTTTTTCATTATGTTGACAAATTTTCTATATACAAAAGTCTCGCTGTTTTCTAATTGCTCTACTCCGGGGCTAATTTCCATTTGTTCACCATTACTACCTAATATATTTACTACTTTCTTTGGTTGAGATGCCGGATTAAATGTAATCTGAATCCTGTATCGAGTATTAATATCTGGTCTATCAATTACTACTCCTTCTAATTCTCCCTTCTCGTTTACAGTCATGGTAGAAGATACTGCGTTTTCTTTCAGTGGGGCAACCGAATAGGTCTCTACTTGAAATGCTGTTGCTTCCTCTGGGTATGGCTTGAGCTCGACATCAAATATAGTGCCTGGAGGGAAGGTTGTTTCACTCCTTATTACTATAGAAGCGGATCTTACAAAAGCTTTTGCCTCTATGTGAACTCTTTGTTTCCCCATTTCTTTCACTATTGGGGTGGAATCTTCACTAAACAGTATTACCCTACAACCTGATAGTGTTATCATTATAAGAAATAGGGTTATCAGAAAGCAGGATATATTGAAAATTCTCATTTGGAGCCTCCTTTCATTCCATATAGAAAAACGTTTAAAACACCACTTTCTAAGTATTCTTTACAATATATTTACAATTTAATGGTAATTTATAATCAGTTTAACGTCAATAATATTCAGAAATTAAAAGAAGTATTTGATTCTAATTGTTAAAGTAACGAGGAACTTATAATCTAGTACATATCAGTAGATGGACCGCCAAATGCCGAAAAACTAGCACGTTCGGTGCGGAGCAGGGGAAAAACCGAAGATAACTTCAAACGCTACCTAAAGCTAACAATAGCTGACTTGGCAATTAAGAGAATTTAGGTAGATGTATAATATTCCTTAGCTTTACACTGAGCAGCGATAACCGATTCAAGCTTCTTGCGCTTGGATCGGTTTTTTCTTTCATAATAATTCACAAATAAAATAAGTTTCAAAAAATGAAAAAGGGGTAAGCTTCTTAATGACTAAATATTTCGAAAATTATAAGTTTAATTAATATCTGTCTTGCCAATAATAATGAGAGTATTAATTCAAACTTTATCGTAAGGAGTGGTTCTATTATGTATAGTCCTATAAAACAAAAAAACATTAGTCATTATGGGAACAACATTTGGGACTGTTTTAGTTACAAGGTCAATCGTGATGTAATGTTTTTTAGTGAATTGGAGTATCATCATTGGATTCTAATAGAGTGTACTAGAGAAATAAAATCATTCTGTGAACAACCGCGTGAAATGACTGCCTACATAGACAATGAAGTAAAAAGTTCAATAGTTGATATGTGGATAGAATGGCACGACGGCACTCAGGAATTCATAGAAGTTAAGTATGAAAAAGATATAAAAAACCTAAACGATGTAAAGAATCGGGTTGCTACCCAAATTAAAGTACAGGAAAAGTGGTGTAAAGAAAACAATTATATTCATCGAATTGCAACAGAGAAACACATTAGACAATACCCACTCTTAGATAACTATAAAATCCTACTTCCGTATTTTAAACTTCATAGAAATCCTTCAGATCAAACCTCAATAAATCAACAACAGGTATTAGAGGCACTTTCTAACAGAAAACCTTCTAGCTTTAGGCAATTATTTCACAATTTAAGCACTTTGACACTTCCAGAATTTTATGATGCTGTTTTCACTTTATATATTGATCAACAGATATGGATAGACATGAAAAACACTCTGCTTAATTCTGAAACAGAGGTGGTAATTGAAAATGATAAATAAAGAAAATATATCTCGTGACTTATGGCCGTCTGTAAATATAGAATGCCTCAGTGAAAGAGATAAAAAAATCTTTTTGAATAGAAAATATGCAGTAGATGCTTATATAGATAATAACAAAAGTTTAAAAGAAATTGGCGAAACCAGTGGAATTGCAAGATCAGAACTGTATAGGATGATTGGAAGGTGTTTGGATACAAATGTAGAGGGGATCCCCTATGGATATACGGCATTGATACCCTATAAAAGAACAATTGAATATGAACGAAAGCAGACGATTAACGGCTTTAAGGACGACCAAAATTTAACCGGAGCTTTTAATAAGTTCTTAAAAATCTATCCACAACTAGAAGAATTTATTTTCGACTTAGTTTTTCCAAATAAGAGGAGAGGACCCCAATCTTCAGTCTTGAGAGTAAAGGAAATTCATAAAAAGTTCATACAGGAGTGTAAAAGATTAGATATTTCACCAGACAATGGAGATTATCCCTTTAATACTGAAGATTATGCCAAAAGATCACTATATCGCTATATAGACAATTTAAAAAGCAAAAATCCTTCTAAAACTATAAGTTCTTATGGTTCTAATGCAAAAATGTTATATAACAATACAGGTATAGGAGGGTCTCCTAAGAACATCGAACGACCATTCGAAAGGGTAGAGTTTGATGGACATAAGATAGATGTCTCATTAGCTATTAAGTATACAACTCTAGAAGGCGATGAAGTTGTTGAATCAATTGAGAGAATATGGTTGCTTGCGATTAGGGATTGTGCAACCAGAGTTGTTTTGGGATACCATATTTGCTTAGCTAAAGAATATTCTGCTTTAGATGTACTACTATGCATCAAGAAATCAATTCTTCCTCATAAGTCTCCGAATTTTACTATACCGGGCTTGAATGCACCCGAAAAAGGATATCATTCACAAGTCATCCCTGAAACAAAATTTGCAGTTTGGGGAGAAATTTCAATGGATAATGCCAAAGCTAATCTTGCAAAAATTGTAAAAGATATTTGTAAAAAGATCATAGGCTGTGGTGTGAACGCAGGCCCGGTAGCAACTCCTACTAGAAGGCCAATTATAGAGAAATTTTTTGATTTATTAGAGGAGAATGGATTTCACCGATTAACTAATACAACTGGAAGTAAGCCGTCTGATCCCAGAAGAAAAGACTCTGAAAACGAGGCAAAAAAGTATGAAATTACACCATATGAAATTGAACAACTTGTCGAAATCTTGATTGCTCAAGAAAATAATAGACCTTCCAAAGGTATAAATTCATTAACACCATTAGAGGCAATGCGGCAAAGGATTAATAGAATGATGCCTTTCAAGACATTAGAAGAAGAATACAGGGATGGTAAAGAATTGACCTCTCAATACGACTCAAGAACAGTAAGAGGGAAGATTACAGACGGTAGAAGACCCTACATTCATTACTTGGGTGTTGATTATAGGAATGAAATTCTTGCCGACTCTTTCCATCTTGTTAATACAACGTTATCACTTAAAATAGACACAGATGACTTGCGTTTTATTTCTGCCTTTTTACCTGATGGCAGCGAGCTTGGGATTTTGACAGCTAATGGAAAATGGGGTATTAGGAAACATTCCCTTAGACTTAGAAAAGTAATAAATAAATTGATTAAAAATGGGGAAATAAGGTTAGCTTTTGATGATGATCCTCTTGATTTTTACCATGATTATTTAAGGGAAAAAGGCACAAAAAATAAAAATTCAAGAAACCAAATTGCCCAAATGCAAAGTCATCTAAGAGAAAATCCAAAAGAACAAACTAACTTTGTTGTTAACTCCCGAATAAATTTAACAGATGAACAGTCAAATCAAAGAAAGAAGAAAAAAATACCAGCTGAAAGATATTTTTTCAATTCTTGATTGAAAAGAGGAACAGTTTATGGAAGAGAAAATAATTAGTAACCATAACCGACCATCTATCCCGATAGGTGGACACCCAGTTGAGACTGGGGACTACATCATTGACACAATTGCAATTAACGAAATATTAGAACCAATGAGACACTGGATACAAATGAGGGTTCCAGGTGGAATTATTTATGGTGCTCCTAGATTAGGAAAGACAAGAGCGATCAAATATATTCAAAATACGTTTGACTACAAATACCCAAACCAGTGGTTGAATTTGAAAATTAAGACAAGAAAAAGAAAAACACCAAGTGAAGATGCATTTTTCGAATTCTTCTTAAAGGATGTAGGACACGATTTGTACTCACAAGGTAAAGCAGTTGCCAAAAGGAACCGGTTATCAAATTTCTTATTGGATAAAGGGGATCAGACGATTAGAAAGCAAATCGTATTATTTATTGATGATGCCCAAAGGTTAACTGACATTGAATTTGAGTGGCTTATGGACATATATAATGAACTCGATTCATTCGGTATTACTTTAACGACGATCTTAATTGGTCAAAATGAACTTACCCATCGTCGAAGCACTTATTTAACAACAGCAAAGCAAATTGTCGGAAGGTTCATGGTGCATGAAGAAAGATTTTACGGAGTTAGAGAGATGGACGAATTATCCTATATGTTATCTTCTTATGACGAAGTAACAGAGTTTCCAGTTGGGAGTAATTGCAGCTATACAAACTTCTTTTTCCCAAATGGATTTAATAAAGGTTTTAGATTAGAAAATGAGGCAGAATATATTTGGAGTTCATTGTTAGAGTTAAGAGCCGAAAATGGAATAAATAAAAAAGTGGAAATCCCAATGCACTACTTAATTTCAATCGTTAACCATGTACTGCTAGAATACGGTGCAAATAACGTTGGTAATATTGACTGGCCCACAAAAACATTATGGAAAGAAGCAATCAAAGTATCTGGTTTCATTCACGCGGAGGTGCTTCAGTCATGAAATCAGGGAAGTTAGTTTTTTCCTATGCAGAATTGAAAAACACAAAGACTACATGGAGATCTAGCTGGATTTTAGATTACGAATCACCTTGGAGCATAATTCAAAAATTTTGTCACTATAACTCAATTTCTTTTAGGCAATTCCTATTAGAGGCTGGAAATGACGATGTGCGTAAATTGAAAGGGAAAATTGGACAATATCATAAGTCTTTTTACAACTTAAATGGTTTGGACGAGAATATAGTGAAACAATTAATAAGTTTTCCTTTGAAAGAAAAGAACGAAGAATTACTTGACGATATTATAAGTCCTCTCTTTAATGAAGATTTTTCTTTATATCAATATTTTAGTACAATCTTACGCTTCTGTCCGCTCTGCCTTGAAAAGAAATATCACTCCACACTCCATCAATTCAATTTTATTAAGGAATGTCCATTTCACCAAATAAGCTTATTTGCAAATTGTCCTGAATGCAATGAAAACTTTCCATATATACTTGAAGATAATAGCTTTTCTTTAGATTATAAATGTATATGTGGGTTCGAATTTTCCTCAAATAAAATTAATCCCTTACCATCGCAAACATTTAGACCAATTATTAGAGCGCAAGATTTAATAAGTTGGTTCTCATTAAAAAAGAGCGAAATTAATAAAGTTAGAAATAGTATTATTTTTAATGAGAATTTAGTATCTAACAACGATGAAAAGAAATCATTTAAATACGACCTTAGCTTTTTATTACATTCACTTGACCAGAAGTACATGACTGCAACGATTGGTGAAAATTATGATTATCTAGAGAAAAGGTTAGTGAGAGAGAGAAGAAGAAAAGCTAAATGGATTAAAAGCGTACAGATTTATGAACATACTTTCTCAAAAGAAGATTTAGAAGATCTTCATGAGAAATCAGATAAAGTATGCTCAAGTATTGCTCGGAATTTAAGAAATACTACGCTGAAATGTCATAGGGGTTGTATAGTCGAGTTAACAAGATATAGAGAAGAAATTCCCAATAATGAGTTATGTCCTTTAGCTATTGCTTATACTCTATGGAGAGCAAGACTGCAACGTTTTAACAGTTATAAAGATGTGGATAATGAGGGAACCCAGCCATTTTTCAGGGAATATATATATAATTATGGATTTCCTGTGGATCAGTATAATTTTTCGAATTACCTATCTCAATTAGAATATGGAGAAATCTTCCCCGAAAATTATTCTATATCAAAGGTAAGTTACTCCTGGATAACGCTTCACTTAGTTTCAGAATTAATCCTTGCTGAGTTCTATAGATGTTTAGAATATGCTTTGCAAAGGAGAGACCCTCCAAAAGAAAAGTTTTCAGTTAATTCAATCTACAGTTTAAAATACTTCCCCTTACTTATAATCAGGAAAGAAGGTAAAATATTCAAAAAAATAAGAAAAGATTCTCCTGATTTATTTTCACTATTAGAAAATGCAAAGAAAAATTGCAATTGCCCTCAGTTCACAGAAAGGGAGAGACGCAAAAGAAAAAAAGCAAGGGGTGTATATTATAAGAGGAATCCGTTTAAAGAGGCGATTGACAATATGTAAACCTGTCTATAATGATAAAAAAGCGACGGGCAGGTAATCCTTTTATGTTCACATGGAAAAATGTTTGGGTACAGCCGTATGAATCTATATTAAGTATTTCTGAAAAATTCAAATTCTGTAATCAAGTTTCTAATATAACCGAGAAGAGCATGGCACCATTTTGGGAAGAAATATTAGGGGATTCAATTGAAAACAAAAAAGCCAAAGAGGATCTTTCCATCCCTATATTGGGGAGAAGAATACTAAACAATTTTTGTTATCCAAAAGTAAGGGTATGCCCAATTTGCATTAAAGTTGGTTACCATAGTTACTTACATCAATTTACTCTTATATCAAAGTGTCCGTTTCATTCAGTCGAATTAATTAGTGGTTGTCCATCATGTGACAAACAGCATCCCTACAAAAGAGTAATCCCAAATTTTTCACTATATCTGTGCCCCTGCGGGTATGAATTTGCATCTGATCTATCTAAGCTAATGAATGGACAAGTATCTACACATACTTATGATTTACCAATGAAACAAATTAGATCGTGGCTTGAATCTGATTTGAGAATTAAAAAATCAGTAAATATTTTCAGATTGAATGGCATCATACCATTGGAGCTGTTTGAATTAATTAAAAACGATAAATCTGGTGAAAAGTTTACAATCACCACTTATGAATATAGAAGAGTCAAAGGGATTAGTAAAGCAAGATTAGATAACATTTTTCATTCTTCAAGGAAAATAGTCAGTTCTATTAACCGACACCTAAAAAGTAAAATGACTATTGAGGAATTAAGAAGTGTTAAACTAATTTCTAGGAATTCACTTAGTGAAATAAAGTATACAAGAGGATTAACAACATACTTAATATGGAAATTGTATATCAATATAAGCCGAGATCTTCGTTCCATTGAAAACGGCAAGGAAAGGTACCCAGTAATATATGAACAACCAAAATTTGCTGCGAAATTGTATGATGTAATTTTATATGACCTTTATGTAATCCTTAAGCTCCAAGAAGCATCTGAAGAAGATATAGAGAACTTTCTATTAATGATACTTTCTAGATCGTTAATTTTTGAATATAATCGGATATCAAGGCAATTAACCAAAGTTAAGAGTAGTACTCTTGAAAAGATTCTTTACGGTGATTGGGCTTTTATTAATGACGATATATTTTTTGGAGTAGTAATTCATCCAAAGCGTCAGAAGGTATATGTAATCGAAGAGCTACCATAGGTATAATCTGTCCTTTTGTGTCAATTTGTCTATAAATTTGTGTCATAACAATTAAGGATTAAATTTTATAAGAAGTTCTCAATTTTATAATGAACCCAACAAATCATTCGAACAGTAATTCAAAATTAAAGCAATAGGGGAAGGTTCCTGACTTTTGTGTCAAAAAGGATAGTGTCTAAACTTTTGTGTCACATTTGTCTGTACTTTTGTGTCGCTCGTCAACACGGCTGGTTTTATTGGTTATATAAGAGATGTGAATTTTTTATAAGGTTAACATAATATCAATTCTAGGAACCTAAACAAAAATATCCAAAATAGTCTCATATCAAAAGTATACTATTAATATTGAGACAAAACTAAAAAATTCTGTAATTCTATGGTTATTATCCGTTAGTCAGTTTTGTCTTTAATTTGCTTTTTTCTTTTTTATTGAATTATTAATCACAAAAAAATTATTCGTTCCGCTGCGTATTCATTTTAACCGTCGTTTTGAAATTTTCTTCCCATAAATACATCAATCAAATAAAACTCAAAAAAAATATCAATACGGTTGAATCTGCTGGTTCGTTTCCCAATACCTGCTTCATCATCCATATTGATATAAGTTTACATAATAACAACTACTTTTTCTCCAGATGAACCCTGATATTCGGATTGATTTTCAATAACTCATCTGTAAATTCCTTTTTATCCTTTGGTGAAATATATACAACATTGCTCTGATTATAGTCTATCCTCAGCCGATCCAGTGATAATGCCGGGCTTGAAATCGGATTTTTTGAAGCCTCAATCGACCGGATTGTATGAATGTGTATCGTATAGCGAATCGGACCTGCAGCAATTTTCAGCTCTTCCCCGCTTATTTCATAATAAGTCGCTGCAACCAGCCAGATGATCAGCGCCATTATTGGCACGGTTACAAACAGAGAACCCTGACCATTCCCGCTGTCAGCACCGGGTATTCTCTGAAGGAACTCCAAATCCATGACGGAAGCCAGTGAAGATGCCGCCATCAGTATTAATACAACAATAAGTATAGGAAACAACACTTTCCCTTTTTTGGAGTAAAACCGCATGTATCTCCCTCCTCTTTATTCTTATTACGAATTAGGTTGAAAATGGTTTCAACTAATTGCTGCTATACTAAAAAAGCATAAAGAGCAGCCGCTCTTTATGCTGGATTCAGTTTTAATAAATATTGTCTGGGAGTACCGAAATAAATCACTTGATTGAACTGTTCAAAAACAGACTCGAAATGAATATACACAGGTGCATCAAGAAGCCAAGGGTAATAGGTAAAGAATCCCTCATCACCATTCACGATTGCACTTAGTGCCAGGGGAAGTTCCTTTTTGAAAATCATGAATCTCACCTGTGAAAGCTTTTCATCAAATTCTCCCCCGCTTACGTACACCCTTCCGCAAAGAGTATATTGACCACCGTCCCGGCGCCATTCAGCAAGCACTTCATCCCTCATTTGTGTATTTATTTTAGTGGAATCGTAATGACATCCGATACTTAAGTAAAGATCCCCGGTAATGTCAGAATGAGTCAATGTATATCTTCTATTATCAATGGGAAAAAAGATCGATGCCGGCGGCAAATAGGTTAGAGACAACTTCTCAGGATTGAATTCACTCATATATAAGCCTCCTTCAGAATTTGGCCTGTAATAGTGTATGTCAATCGCCCATTTTCTGTGTCTGCACTGGATCAGCATCCCATTTTATCCCAATGAGATTCCATTTATCATTCTCATAGTACCAGCTGGAAACGGCTGTGCCGATTCCATCAGCTTTATATGCACCGCTGATTTGCTGATAGCCTTTTAACCCCTTCCCCTGTTTTCCTTCTATTTTGGCAGGTTTATAAAACGCAGCGGGCAGTACCATCAGTTCCATCGGTTCATTCAATTTTCCATCCGTATAGATGCCAAGCCGTTCATAATCTTCTTTACGGCTGCTTAAATCAATCGTATAGGATTGATTGGTATCTGGGAATGTAACAACTGCCTTATAGCCGTCTTGAAATTGTCCCTGAATGACAGGTCCTTGGGGCAATCCGAGGTCAATTAACTTGTTCCCTGCAAGAGTATGCAGATTCATGTCATATAGTCCACCGCTCCCTCCTGTTGCTGCAGAGTACAGCATATCTTTGATTCCATCATGGTTCAGATCCACGAACTCCATTTTCGGCTCGTATCCGCCATCATAGTCGATCCGTATCTTACTTCCATTTGATGTAGTAATCTCTGCCCACACCTCTTTCAGGAATAAGGCATCAGGCGAAAAAGGAATGGCCATCAGATTGATCTTATCTTTTTTTCCGTCTCCGGTTATATCTTTTGAGTAAGTATGGATTGTCAATTCAGCTTCCTTTGGTTGTTCATTTGCATCATCTGAAAAGTTTCCGGCGATTGCATGCAGGGACAAAATGAAAAATGCACCAAAAGCAAACAATAATTCTTTACGCATAGTGTCCTCTCCTCAGTAAGATAATTCTCTATTATCTTGACCAGATTAGGAAAAAGTATGTAAAAAAACCAACTCACGAGAGAGTTGGTTTTTTAAAATTATCGATCTCTTGATTCCGTTCCGGGTTTTTCGTCCCAGCATTCAATACCCTTCAATCCTTTAATGGAATTGGAATAGAATACCGGATCTTTTCCCTCTTTCTTCTGGGCACGATAGTCCTTCAGGGCTGCCAATGCGATCTTTGTCAGCAGAGTAATGGCTATCAGGTTGATGACCGCCATGAGACCCATGAACAGGTCTGCCAGTCCCCATACCACATCAAGCTTCACTACAGCTCCGAAAATGACCATTCCGATTACTGCCAATCGATAGATAAATAGAGCCACAGGACTGTACTTGATGAATTCGATATTTGTTTCACCATAATAGTAGTTACCGATTACTGAACTGAAGGCAAATAGGAAAATGGCGACTGCAACGAACGTATCTGCCCATTCACCCACATGGAAGCTGAGGGCAGCCTGTGTGAGCTGTATTCCGTCGATCCCAGTCGTGTACTGGTCGGAAAGGATGATCATGAACGCAGTCGCGGTACAGATGATAAGCGTGTCCGTAAATACACCCAATGTCTGGATCAATCCTTGTTTGACAGGGTGCGTCACCCCGGCAGAGGCTGCAGCATTCGGTGCACTACCCATACCCGCTTCATTCGAGAATAGTCCTCGCTTGATTCCCATCATGATGGCAGCTCCGACTCCGCCGCTTACCACTTCCCTAAGTCCGAACGCACTTTCAAAAATGATGGCGAACATATCAGGGAGCAAAGTGATATTGGTAATCAGGATATAGAGCGCAAGTATGATATAAAGGATTGCCATGATTGGAACCAGAATCTGCGTGACGCTTGCAATTCGCTTGATCCCTCCAAAGATGATGACTGCTGTCAGTACAGCCAGGATGATCCCGGTCGTTAAACGATCAAAGGAGTAGGCTCCTTCCATAGCGAGGGAGATGGTATTCGATTGAACTGAGTTGAATACAAGACCAAAACAAAAAGTGATGATGATGGCGAAAAGGATTCCCATCCAGCGTGCATTCAGGCCTTTTTCCATGTAATAGGCAGGTCCTCCGCGAAAACCGTCTTTCCCGTCATTCACTTTATAGATTTGAGCAAGAGTACTTTCAATGAAGCTGGTTGCACCGCCTAGCAATGCAATAAGCCACATCCAGAAAACCGCTCCGGGGCCTCCCCCCGCAATAGCAGTTGCTACTCCGGCAAGATTCCCGGTACCTACACGGGAAGCAGTACTGATGGTGAATGCCTGGAAAGAGGAAATCCCTCTCTTCCCTTTTGCTGAAATGGTTGTTTTATCCGTAAGCAGCCGTCCCATCTCGGCTATATAACGGAATTGCACAAACTTAGTACGCAAGGAAAAATAAAGACCAAGGCCTACAAGGCCGGCGATCAGGATATACCCCCACATAAAATCATTCAGAGTTCCCAGTATTGAATTAAATAACTCCATACATATTTCCCCCTTCTAGTTGTAATAAAATGTAAACGCTTGAACCTATGTATGTTTACCCACAGTGACACTTTTTTAATCTACCAAATAAACAATATCCAATCAAATATTAATGAGATTTTGATGTAAAAATATAAATAATCCGCTTGGGAAGCTTAAGAAATCTTGCCCATTTCGGCATGTATCCTTATTTTTATACAAAATTGATCCTGTGAGGTGAGAGCTTCAGAAAATCTAATAAAAAAGCAGGCGGCCAAGAAAAAGTTCTTAGTCGTCTGCCTATTATTTATTTATCTTCCATCGTAGTTAAGATGCTGCGGACCACAGCTCCGCTTTCCGACTCATCCATAACAAATGAACCATTGGAGTAACGGTCGTTTGCACGGAGGTCTCTTATCCTGACATATTCCGTCCTGCCTTTTGAGCTGATGAGTTCTACTTCATGTGTATCATTTACAATCTCAATCGAAGCCACTCTATGAGGGTTTGATTTAAGCTCACGGAGCATGATGACGCCGCGTTTAGCACGGCTAGTTCTTTCGAATTCGGACAGTTTCATCTTTTTCACTGCCCCTCGGTGTGTGACAAGGAAGACAAACTCCTTATCCCGAGCGGTCACAATCTTGCCTGAGACTACAAAGTCCCCTTCTTTAAGGTTGATCCCTTTGACTCCTGCAGCTCTCGGACCGACGACACTTACCTCTTCTTCGGTGAACCACAATCCGTAGCTCTGACTGGTGGCAAGGAAGAGGTCATGCTTGCCGTCTGTGAGATGAACATCAACCAGTGTATCGCCACTTTTCAGGTTGATGGCCACAAGAGGTCGTGAATATCTCTGCGCTTTATATTGTGCAAGCTCGGTCTTCTTCGTCATTCCGTTCTTGGTGATGAAAAGAAGATATTGATCTTCTGTGAAATCCTTGACCGGAATGGCCTTTAATACCTGTTCATCGCGGTCGATCGGCACGATGTTGCCCACATGCTGCCCGAGGTCTTTCCAGCGTATATCAGGCAGTTCATGTACAGGGCAGTAAATATAATTCCCCTTGTTGGTAAACACAAGGAGGACATCGGTAGTGTTCATTTCATATTGGGCGAGCAGCCTGTCCGTTTCCTTCATGGCGAGGTCCTGCCCGTTTGAAGCACTGTAAGAACGAAGACTCGTGCGTTTAATGTAACCATCCTGAGTAACCGTCACCATGACGTCTTCACTTGCAATCAATACTTCAAGATTGATCTTAAGTTCTTCGATTTTATCTTCGATCTTAGTCCTTCTTGCATCTGCAAATTGTTTCTTGATCGCTTTTAACTCTTTTTTAATGACACTCAATAACTTGTTTTCGCTTTCGAGGATAGACGTCAATTCAGCAATCAATTTATCCAATTCTTCCGCTTCACTGCGAAGAGCAGTGATATCGGTGTTTGTCAGGCGGTATAATTGCAGGCTGACGATTGCTTCAGATTGGGCTTCTGTGAAACCGTACTTGTCTATCAAATTGTTTTTTGCATCTTTTTTATCCTTGGAAGCACGAATGGTCGCGATCACTTCATCAAGGATCGATAATGCCTTCATCAAGCCTTCTACAATGTGCTGACGGTCGCTGGCTTTCTTCAAGTCATACTTGGTGCGATTTGTAACCACTTCTTTTTGGTGGGTGATATAGGCATCCAGCATCCCTTCGATCCCCATGAGCTTCGGACGGCGGTTATGGATGGCCACCATATTGAAGTTGTAAGAAATTTGAAGGTCGCTGTTTTTATAAAGATAATTCAGTACGCCGCTCGAATCCGCATCCTTCTTCAATTCGATGACAATCCGCAATCCTTCCCTGTCTGTCTCATCGCGTACCTCTGCGATCCCTTCGACTTTCCGGTCTACTCTGAATTCATCCATCTTTTTGACAAGGTTCGCTTTATTGATTTCATAAGGGATTTCTGTGATGACGATCTGCTGCTTGCTTCCGCGGATATTTTCCACTTCAGCTTTCCCTCGGACAACGATTTTCCCTTTTCCTGTTTCGTATGCCTTTTTGATACCATCCACACCCTGGATGATTCCCCCGGTAGGGAAATCAGGTCCTTTCATGACGGTCATTAAATCATCGACCGTACATTGAGGCTTCTCGATTCTCATAATCGCTGCATCGATCACTTCACCTAAATGATGGGGCGGGATATCCGTTGCATAACCTGCAGATATCCCCGTCGAACCATTAACCAGGAGATTAGGGAACCGGGATGGCAGGACTGTCGGTTCACTTGACGTATCATCGAAGTTAGGGATGAATTCAACCGTATCCTTATCGATATCCCGGAGCAGTTCCATCGAGATTGCTGAAAGCCGGGCTTCTGTGTAACGCATCGCAGCAGGGGGGTCTCCATCTATACTCCCATTGTTGCCGTGCATTTCTACAAGGAAGTTACGTACTTTCCAATCCTGACTCATCCTTACCATCGCGTCGTATACGGATGTATCACCGTGGGGATGGTAGTTACCGATTACATTACCGACAGTTTTGGCAGATTTACGGAACCCTTTTTCCTGCGTGTTTCCGTCCACATACATGGCATAAAGAATTCTTCGCTGTACCGGTTTAAGTCCGTCCCTTGCGTCAGGCAGCGCACGTTCTTGAATGATGTATTTACTGTATCGTCCGAATCGGTCGCCCAGCACCTCTTCGAGAGGCAAATCTTGATATCTTTCCACTGTTGTCATATATTACCCCTCCTCCTGGACTGTAATGTTCTCATTTTCCAGAATGCTGCCGTCTTCTTCCAATCCGAAAGCCACATTGCTTTCAATCCACTTACGGCGCGGCTCCACTTTGTCCCCCATCAATGTGGTCACACGGCGTTCAGCACGTGCAGCATCATCGATCCGTACTCTGATCAAAGCGCGCGTCTCGGGATCCATGGTCGTCTCCCATAATTGATCTGCATTCATTTCACCAAGACCTTTGTATCTTTGGATCATATACCCTTTCCCGATTTTCTTCATGGCACCTTGAAGCTCTTCATCTGTCCAGGCATATTCTATTTTCTCTTTCTTCCCTGTTCCTTTGCTTACCTTATAAAGCGGCGGCAGGGCAATATAGATTTTACCTGCTTCAACAAGCGGCTTCATATAACGGTAGAAGAATGTCAGAAGCAGGACTTGGATATGTGCTCCGTCGGTATCCGCATCAGTCATGATGACAATCTTATCATAATTAATGTCATCCACGTTGAACTCAGGTCCGACTCCGCCTCCGATGGCATGGATGATGGTATTGATCTCTTCATTCTTGAAGATATCCTGCAATTTCGCCTTTTCAGTATTGATGACTTTACCGCGGAGAGGCAGAATAGCCTGGAACTTACGGTCACGTCCCTGTTTGGCAGATCCCCCTGCAGAATCACCTTCGACAAGGTACAATTCATTTCGCTGAGGGTTTCTCGATTGGGCAGGGGTCAGCTTGCCAGATAGAACGGTTTCCGACCTTTTTCGTTTCTTACCGTTCCGTGCATCTTCCCGTGCTTTTCTCGCTGCTTCCCGTGCCTGGGCTGCTTTGATCGATTTCTTGATCAGAAGCGAGCTTGTATCCGGGTTTTCTTCAAGAAAATAAAGCAGATGTTCTGAAACGACGGAGTCCACTGCTGAACGGGCTTCACTGGTACCAAGCTTTCCTTTTGTCTGACCCTCGAATTGAAGCAGTTCTTCCGGGATCCGCACCGATACGATGGCTGCGAGACCTTCTCTGATATCTGTCCCTTCAAGGTTTTTATCACGATCTTTAAGGATGCCCGTCTTACGTGCATATTCATTGAACACCCTGGTCATGGCTGTCTTGGCTCCGGCTTCATGGGTACCGCCGTCTTTAGTTCGTACATTATTAACAAATGAGAGGATATTCTCAGAAAAACCGTCGTTGAACTGAAAAGAAAATTCTACTTCTATGTTATGGTTAGAGCCTTCAAAAAAAGCAACTTTGTGAAGGGAGTCCTTTTCTTCATTTAAGTATTGTACGAATGCCTGTATGCCGCTCTCATAATGAAACACTTCTTTTTGGTCATGACGCTCATCTTTGATTTCAATTTTCAAGCCTTTCAGCAGGAAAGCTGATTCTCTTAAACGTTCACACAAAGTGTCGTAATTATAAGTAGTGGTGCTGAATATACGGGGATCTGGTTTAAAGTGGATAAGTGTACCCGCTTTTTTTGTATTGCCGATCCTTTCAAGAGTCGTTGCCGGTTTCCCTCCGTTTTCAAAACGCTGTTCATACTTGATCCCGTCTCTTTCAATCGTAACGACAAGCCACTCGGAAAGCGCATTAACAACAGAGGCACCTACCCCGTGCAGACCGCCGCTTGTCTTATATCCTCCCTGACCGAACTTACCGCCGGCATGAAGGACCGTAAGGATGATTTCAGGTGTGGGCTTACCCATTTTATGCATGCCGGTTGGCATCCCCCGTCCCCTGTCCTGTACGGAAATACTGTTATCTTTATGTATGGTGACGATGATTTCATTTCCGAAGCCCGCTAAAGCTTCATCTACTGCATTATCTACAATTTCATATACTAAATGATGCAGCCCTCTTGTATCAGTAGAGCCAATGTACATCCCAGGTCTTTTGCGAACGGCTTCCAAGCCTTCTAAAACCTGAATTGCATCATCATTATAAGCCATGGGCTGTGTCTTGTTGGCCACGAACATTCCCCTTTCAAACTTCTCTGCCCGTATATAAAAACGTATACGGGATTTTATGTTCTCTTATTATCATAACACAAGAACACTTGTTCGTTTACCTGTTTTTCATCATTTCAAGTAAACCACTATGCTATATTGTAGCGCTTAATTTCATTTTCGCAAATTAATTTTATGAATAGCCCCTGAGTCAAAGTATACTTTTTTCCCCCTATTCACTTAAAAAAGAGTGTGAATTCAAGACATCAATGCGGTCCGAAAAAAAGCAAGCGGTAGACGCCGCTTGCACCCGGATAGAACTATTTGGTTAAAGCATGTTCAACCTTTATGCATCGGTCCATAATGACCGTGTAGCCTCGTTCTTTAAGGAAAGAGTAAGCTTCTTCGTTCATGACACCCAGCTGTGCCCAGAATATTTTTGCATCTATCTTATCAAATTCACGTGCGAGGTCAGGCAGAAATTCCGATCGCCTGAAAATATTGACAATATCAACAGGGCCTTCAATTTCCTCTAACGAAGCGACTGCTTTCACTCCAAGAGCCGAGTCGATGACCGGGTTGACCGGTATGATCTCGTAGCCCTGATCCTGCATGGCTTTTGATACCGAGTGAGAAGTTCGTTCGGGATTGTCGCTCAGTCCCACGACTGCTATCCGCTTGGATCGTTTTAGAATCTGTCCGATTTCTTCACGTGTTGGATTTTCGATCATGAAAATGCACCGTCCTTTTGAATATCCTTGTAAGCGTTCTAAAGTCCTATTCTCTTTTTATAGCATAATATCCTTTATTTTTCAAAATTTTACGAATAAGTCTTTCAAAGATAAAGTGAATCCTGGATTGGATTCACTTTATCTTTGATTATTCTTTTATTAAGCCTTTCGAAATGAGGAATTCCCTGGCGACATCTTTTGGTTCTTTCTTATCGATGTCCACCTTGGCATTCATCTCGCTCATTTCTTTTTCAGATATCTTGCCTGCCAGTTCATTCAGGACATCTTCCACTTCAGGGTGCTCTTTCAGTACTTCCTGTCTGATGATCGGAGCAGCATGATATGGAGGGAAGAATCCTTTATCATCTTCAGTTGACTTCAGATTGTACCTTTCGATCCTTCCATCGGTGGTAAATGCAGGAATGATATCGACATCACCATTTTTAACGGCTTCATACATGATGTTTGGATCGTAGCTTTCTTTCGCTTTGAATTCAAAGCCGTATGCTTTAGAGAAAGCGTCATACCCATCTCCTTCGCGTTCATAGAATTGATGCGGTGCTCCAAAGCTGAGATCTTTGGAAAGAGGAACAAGGTCAGAGAATGTCTTGGCATCAAAATCCTGATCTTCTGTGTAAGCAAGTGTATAGGTATTTTCAAATCCAAGGGGTTTTAACCAGGTCACATCAAATTTCTTCTCATACCCTTTTCTTACTTGTTCGAGAATTTCGTCTCCTGAAGCTCCTTCAGCTGCCTGTTCTTTGAGCACGGCTTCCAGTCCCGTTCCTGTGTATTCAACATACACATCAATATCGCCTTTCTCCAAAGCGGGTGTGAGGATCGAAACCTCTCCCAACCCTTCGTCAACCTTAACATCAAGGTCTGTTTTTTCCTTAAGTAACTCAGCCATGATCTGGGTAAGAATAAATTGTTCAGTCCACATTTTCCCCGAAACAGTAATCGTGTCTTTGCCGCCGTTGTTTCCACAGCCTGCAATCAATAAGGATGCAGCCAGCAGAATGATGATAGGCGAAAATATTTTTTTCATATGTATGCTCCTTTTCATTTTTTTATTTACGGGCTTTCAAGCCTTTTGGTGTCGTTGCCTTTTCTAAGAGTCTTAACAGAAAATCAAAAAATAATGCCAATAATGCAGCCGGGACCGCTCCTGCAAGTACAAGGGAATTATTCCAGGTGGAAAGCCCTCGGTAAATCAGGTCACCCAGTCCTCCTGCCCCGACAAATGTTGCAAGCGTTGCGACACCTACTGTCAACACGGTTGCGGTCCTGATGCCGGCCATGATAAAAGGCAGGGCAAGAGGCAGTTCGACCTTGAATAAAAGCTGAGAGTTCGTCATTCCCATTCCTTTTCCTGCTTCTATGACCCCTTCATCCACTCCTGCAATGCCGGTGAATGTGTTCCTTAATATCGGAAGCAGGGCGTATACAGTGAGGGCGATGATAGCCGTTGTGCTCCCTGTACCGAGAAGCGGGATCAGGAACCCGAATAATGCAAGACTCGGTATGGTTTGAAAGACAGCGGTGATCCCAATATAGAATTCTGCAATATTCTTTTTTCGTGAAATATAAATCCCAAGCGGCAATGAGATGACAATCGCGATGAAAATCGATACGAATGAAAGATATAGATGCTCTACCAACCCCGTCATGATGGCATCAGAGCGGTTTGTAATCGTAGTGATGAATGATAGCGAAAGGGCATGAATCATTGTGACTGTGCCTCCCTTCTTTGTTTTGAAGCGACCGCTTCCAGGATATTGCTTCTGGATACACTTCCGATGCGCCGCCCCTCTTTTGTTACGACCAGAATAGGAGGTTCCTTTGAAACATAGAGAGCCGCAGCTTCAGCTATCGTGGCATCATGCGGGATGCTTTCGAATTCAGATTCATCATATTCCAGAATAATCGGATCTTCACTCATGATATCCAAAACGGACATTTCTTTTTTGCCTTCATCCAGCCGGTGTTCCCCGATAAAGGAACGTACGAATTCATTTGCGGGGGAAGAAACCAATTCGCCGGGTGAAGCAATCTGTTCGATTCTCCCGTCTCTCATGACGGCGATGTCATCGGCGATTTTAAGCGCTTCATCGATATCATGCGTGACAAATACAATAGTCTTATGTATAGAACTTTGGATATGCTTCAGTTCGTCCTGCAGCTGCTCCCTGCTGATCGGATCGAGTGCACTGAAAGGTTCATCCATCAGGATAATAGGAGGTTCTGCCGCAAGTGCGCGTATGACACCGACACGCTGCTGCTGGCCGCCGCTCAGCTCCAGGGGATATCTCTTCCGGTAGGTTTCGGGTTCGAGCCCAACCAGATTCATCAACTCGTCCACCCGGTTTTCATACTTTTCCTTCTTCCAGCCCTTCAATCGGGGAATCAGGCTGATATTCTCTTCGATCGTCATATGCGGGAGGAGGCCGATGCGCTGAATGACATAACCTATATTCCTTCTCAGTTCCACTTCATCCTCTTCCGATATGTCCCGTCCGTTGATTGTAATCGTACCGCTTGTCAGTCCAATCAGCTTATTGATCATTTTCATTGTGGTCGTTTTACCGCATCCGCTTGGCCCGATCAACGCGACAAGTTTTCCTTCGGGGATAAGCAAGTCAATTCCCTTTATCGCTTCTGTCCCGTCTTCATACACTTTCCTGACATTCTTGAACTCAATCATGTAACCACCTGCCTGAATCTAGTCTAAACATATTAAGAATACCCCCAATATTAACTGGGTAAACATGTCGGAATCCTCATAAGAAAATTCTTCCACACAACCATGCTATACGAAAAAAAGCAAGTAAACAAATAGTTTACTCGCTTTTCATGGATTTATCAGATTTTGCCTTAACCGTCTGCTCTACTATGATTCCAGTTACGGTACCAAGAATCAATCCGTTATTGAGCAGTGAAGCTGCTGCGACTGGTACATCCGTGAAAGCATCGGCGGGCACGAACATCGCTCCGACACCCACAATCAGGGAAATACCTGCAACAAAATGCGTACGCTCCATATTTGTTTCTTTTTGATATTCACCGAGCGCAAGCCCCACCATCTTGATAAAGATGACAGTCGTGACAGCATATCCTACGGGAGCAGGCAGACTCGCAAACACATTCATCACTTTTGGAACGAGAGAGATGATGACGATCAGGGCACTTCCCGCTATGAACGGTAATATGCGGTACATTTTGGTGGCAGTCACAAAGCCTGCCGATCCGGATATCGGAACAGAACCGATTGCAGAAAATAACCCCCCCAGAATCTGATTGATACCGGATGCAAACCCGCTTGCAGTATAGCGTTCATATACAGGTTCGTCTTTTGATCTCATCACTTCCTCCATGACCCTGATAGAGGCAATCATATTTGTCGTAAGCAGGAAGGTGATGAAAACAGCCGTGACAATAACACCAGTATCAAAAGCTGGTGCCCCAAAAGCGAAAATCTGAGGCAGGGAGAACCAAGAAGAATCCGAAACCGTTACATGACCGCCAAGCCCCATCGCAGCAAAAATGATCCAGCCCGCAATAAGGGCGAGGATGATGGAATACTGTTGAATCCAATTAATCTTATGGCTTGAAAAATAAAGTGCAATCAGGATTGTCAGCACACTTCCAAGCAGCACGACCGGCTGCAGTGTTTCCGTTTCCCCGCTGATTCCGAACATCCCTTTCACAAACGACCCGCTCAGCTGTAAAATCAGCAGCATCAAATAGACGAATGTGATGGTCGGAGTAAATAGTGTGGTCAGTTTTTTTAGCAGGCCGGACGCACTCAGAATGAAGAAAATGATTCCACTGACGATCATCCCGCCCTGCAGGACAGTCAGTACTTCCAGCTGGCTGTTGTAAAGGGTCCCTGAGAACCCTGCATAAATAGCAAACACACCCCACCACAATCCAGCAGGCCCTTCATTGATTGGCAGTTTATGCCCGATCAAAGCCTGGATGAGGCTTGCTGCACCCAGCACAAAAATAGTGCGCTGTATGAAGCCGGCTGTCTCCGCCGGCGGCAGTTGAAATAAATCCGCTATTGCAATGGGAGCGGCAATTGACCCTGCAATCATAAAAGCCACCCATTGCAATGCTGATAAAAATAAATGCATTGAATATTCACCTTCTGTTCATCTAGTGTCAGCTTGATGCATCATCAACTGAATGTTTCGCTCAATCGCCAACTTTTATCATATGGCGTATTCATTTTACCACACGCAAGAGGGAATTCCCGGAAATTCAACCTGATTTAATGATATTATCTAGTTTTATGAACAGGTACTAAAAAAAAGCCTGATTTTCTCCCGTTTTCATGGTAAAATAAAGAACGCAATACATAAAAAAGGAGCAGTGATCATGTTTTATGCCCTTATCCTTGTTATAGCTTATCTGCTTGGTTCCATCCCCTCAGGGTTGATCATCGGAAAGAGGTTCTACGGAATAGATATACGGGAACATGGAAGTGGAAATCTCGGCGGTACGAACACTTTCAGAACACTTGGTGTGAAAGCAGGGCTTATCGTCACCATCATGGACATCCTGAAAGGGACAGTCGCAGCATTATTGCCGCTGTTTTTCAGTGTTGAACCAAAGATGTTCATGCTGGTGGCCGGTATATTTGCGGTAATCGGACATATGTACCCGCTTTTCGCAAACTTTCGGGGCGGAAAAGCCGTCGCTACGTCCGGAGGCGTCCTTTTGGGGTACGATCCCCTGTTGTTCTTCATTTTACTGGCTGTCTTCTTTCTCGGATTATATGTATCTAAATACGTTTCCTTATCTTCGATGATTGCTGCCATCATTGCTTTTACTTATACGTTATTTACCGGGGATATACCCTTGATGATTGTTGTAGGTGTGCTTGCCTTCTTTGTCATCTACAGGCATCGGGCAAATATTGTACGCATCAAAAATAAAACCGAACCTAAAATCAAATGGCTTTAAAAGGAACAAGCGGCTGAAAATCATTCAAAATATGAATGGCTTTCAGCCGCTTTTTTATTTACCTTCTCATCATCGTTTTGACGTGCATGGCCATCAGGCGAAGCACATAAATAGAATACGGTTACTCCGCTATTGATCAGGCAATAATGGTATAAATAGTGATTCCGCTTTTCATATTTTTCCTGTAAAATAATGTTGTGTATGTGAAAAAGGACAAAGGGGTTAGAACATGAACAAAAAGATGTACTATATGGGTTTATTTCTCGTGATTCCATTGGTAATGGTGATAGGATACTTGATTACTGACCAATATAAAAGCTGGAATTCGGATAAGCAGTCCGCCAAGACTTCCCTTCTTCATGCGACGCGGGAAGTGCAGGCAGAAGGAAAGACCATGAAATCCACCGCCAGCATAGCTGCCATCGGTGACATCCTTCTCCACAATACAGTATATAATGATGCAAAATCAGGGTCCGGATATAACTTTTCCCCGATGTTTGCACCCGTTAAGGAGATGCTGGCAGAACCCGACTTCCTGATAGCCAATCAGGAATCCACGCCGGGCGGAAGTGAGATCGGCCTATCAAGCTACCCTCTATTCAACAGCCCCAAAGAGATTGTTAAATCGCTTCAGGATACAGGTGTGGACGCAGTCACCACAGCAAATAACCACTCGCTGGATCAAGGGGAAAAAGGACTTCTGAGTGCAATCGATTACTACGAAAAGATTTCAATGCCGTATGTGGGAGCTTTTAAAAGCCCGGAAGATAAAAAAAGAATCCGTACATTCAATGTGAATGGCATCAAGTTTGCCCTGCTTTCCTATACGTATGGCACGAACGGAATCCCGGTACCCGAAGGAAAGGATTACCTGGTCAATCTTCTGGATGAACAGAAAATGGTTGCCGAAATCAAGAAAGCCAGGGAAATGGACGTGGATCTTGTTGTAATGAGCCTTCACTGGGGAAATGAATACCAACGTTTTCCTACTGACGAGCAACAAAGACTTGCAAAGGTTTTGACTGATAACGGTGCAGATATTATTTTCGGTCATCACCCACACGTACTGCAGCCTATTCAGACATATAAGACCAGTGATGGTCGTGACGCTGTTGTCATCTACTCCCTCGGGAATTTCCTGTCAGGTCAAAAAGATGATTTCAAGGACATCGGCGGCATGGCAGAGATACAGGTGGAAAAACAACAGAGTCCAGCGGGTACAGTTATTACTTATCCATCAATCGAGTTCCATCCTACGTTTGTAGCTGAGAACAATTATAATAATTATCGTATTTATCCGCTTGATTTTGCTCAAAAAAATGGATTCATCACATACTCAGAAGAAGAGATGGTATCTCATATGATGAATGGAGTTGCGCAATAAGAAATGCGATGAATTATCATTTGAATATCATCGCATCTGTGCAGAGCTGTATAAATGCCCCGTTTATACTAAGCGGGGTCAAAAGTTTTTTTACTAAGTAAAACCCGAACTAATTTGCCTGACATGAGGCAAATTAGTTCGGGTTTTCAATTGTTCATTGTACTTTTAAGGGGTTTGCTCATTCAGCGGTTGATTGGAGTGCAAGAAGAAGACTCCTGCGGGAAGCGTAGTCTTGCACGGAAATCATTAGCGTTGTTTAAAATTCACTCTAAAATGTTCGTCTTTTGACATTGGATTTTAGTTTTGTTCCAACTTCTTTTCTCCATCCGTTTAATGTGTTCCAAATAGTACATGATTGAAGAAGATTCCACCTAATGCAAGGATGGCCAAGACTAGATTAACGGTCAGGAATGTGTTTTTCCTGCTTCGATAATAAAGTGTGACCATACCATAATAAAGAAGCGCAGATATGATAATAAATGTGCCTGCTTCTATCTTATAGCTCGCTTTTTCCAGCTGTAAGAAGGTCAATACACCAAGCCCCCCGAATATCAGGGCCCCGATATAATATAAAAGTGCCTGAGTTTTCAATAACCTCACTCCTTCTGTGCGAAATAGTTGATGTTACTGTGTTGTTATGTACATAATATTAAGACGGTCTCCGGTTTGTCCAGGAGAGCCGCGTTGGAAAATCATTGTAGCGAAAGGAGTCCTTTGCTTATGAACATACATATATCACAAGATGCCCTCCAATGGTTCAAGGACGAAATGCTCGTAAATGAAGGCGAATATGTCCGTTTTTATGTACGCTATGGAGGTTCCAGCCCTTTGCATGACAGTTTCTCATTAGGCGTCATGAAGGAAGAACCTATAGAAGCTGGTGAACTCATCGAGGTTGAAGACCGCATGTTTTTTGTGGAAGAAAGGGATCTGTGGTACTTTGATGGACACGATCTACATGTTGGTTTCAATAAAGAACTCGAAGAACCACTTTATGAATATAAAAAATAAACTGGTGCTGAGGACTGATCAATGGATCCGTCCTCTTTTTTTTCAATGAAACGTTTAATTTGATCATGCAGGCCTTCCTCTTTCAAGATATGGAGCTGAGTATCGCCCATAAGATCAAAATGTGGAAAGCCGTCTCCCCGTATATGGATCCATTCTTTTTTCAATCCATACTTTTTACCCCATTCAGAGAGTTTCTCAAGATCCGCACATCCTGCTTTCGTAATGGATTTGACTGCAGGGAAACGTTCGTCCACCCAGAAATGTGTGATGAATGCCACTTCACCCTTTCTGACCTGTTCTTTCCAGTTGTCCAGTTCTCTCCTGTTTACCCCAAACGCCATTTGACTTCCTCTCTTCTTCTATTGCTGATCAGCCTGCTTTTTTGCCTTTTCATAAGCTTCATGCCAATCCGGAAACATTCTGCGGATTGATATTGGTCTGAAACTTTCCTTCTTGACGCAAACATGTTTTGACTGCCCGCTGACTGCCAGCTTATTTTCCTCATTATAGATTTCGTATGCATATGTAATTCTGATTCCGTCATATTCTTCAACCCATGTTTTCACAAGCGCTTTCTCACCATATCTCACCGGTGTCTTATAACTTATAGTAAGATCCACGACAGGAGACAGGATCCCGTCTTTTTCTACCTCTGCATAATTAAATCCGAGATCTTCAATAAGTTTGGTTCTCCCTAGTTCCATCCAGATGAGATAGTTCGCATGGTAAACGACACCCATTTGATCAGTTTCAGCATACCTTACTTGAACTGTGTTTTCTGAAATATGCACTCTGTGCTCACCTCTGTAATTATTTCAATCATGTTACTAATAGTAACACAGTAGCGCCCGTCATTGTATAAATACGCTTGCTGCTGACCCGCATGGAAAAAACGCGAATATGCCCTTTTATAGGAACATATTCGCGCGTTGTACCAGGGAATTATTTACTGGTTATTATTTTGACCGGCTTCATCTTTGATTTCGCTTCGGAATGCCTCAAGACTTTCGCGGCGGCGTTCATTCTTGGCCTTGATAGACTGAAGCTGTTCTTCACTGTCAGTGAAAGCCATGGATTCTTCTGCTTTTTCCATGTTTTCAATCGTATGCTGAACCATTCCCTGAAGCTTCTCGACGTTGTCACTGCGATCATCCGGATTCGGTTTACTGTTCCATGCCATCTTGAATTCCCCCTTAGTTGTTTGAAGACAAACCACAAACTGGGTCGGTCCCTTCATTATTTTTCTTCAAACTAAGTGATGTTATTCACCTTTTGTCTGGATTACCTGTGCATGCTTTCCGGATTTATCTTGCATCTGCTTTCCTTTATTTCCACCAGCTTCTCTCGATTGGGTTCCGATATGATTTGGATTGAAATGCTTGTTGTTTCTTTTAGGATTGCTCATTGTACTTCCCCCCTTACTAGTATCATTTCCATTTTAGAGAGGAATGTTAGGCGTAATAATTGGCAGGAGTATATTATTATCCGTATAAATAAAAAATAAAGCCTCGTAAATGATTACTCGGCTTTATTCAGGGGTCGCTTGATTTCAAATCGTGCGTCAATTCTTTCTTCAATTGCATTCATGGCTTCCTGATCTAGAAGCAGCTGTTTTTTGTTCTCTTTTACCAGGTCGGCAAAAGATTTCTTTCTTGGTCTGCGCATATAAAGGAAAACCTCACTCTCTTTATCGACTTGTACAAATAGTATATCCAAATTTCAGATATTTTAAACAAAGGTCATAAAGAGAGCCCTTCCCTTATTTTATTAGTGCCTTGAAGGCTTCCAGGCTTGTGATTGCACCGATTTGCTTATGGGTGATATTACCCTGTTCATTGATTACGTAAGTTGTCGGAACCGTTAGAATATCATAGGCCTTATTGATCTTATCATCTTCATCAAGAAGGATAGGAAAGGAAAGTCCCAATGATTTTTGATATTCCTTAACGTTATACTGAGGATCAATATTGATGGCGAGGATCTCGATTTCATCACGATTCTTCTGGTAGAAGTCCTCCATGACCGGCATTTCTTCTTTACAAGGGGGACACCAGGTTGCCCAGAAGTTGATGATCACTTTTTTACCTTTGAATTGTGACAGTGTCACTTCTTCACCCGATAAGTTTTTTAGTTTGAAGTCAATGGCTTTATCCCCTGCATTAGGTCCCGGAAAATGTTCAGCTGGTTCTGAGCTGTCAGCTGCTTCACTTTCTTCAACATCAATCAGCTGGTCGAAGGATTGATTGACAGATGCCTGTTCAAACTGGTCTTCGGAAATATCATTAGGGCTGGACTTATTTTCAACATAAAAAGTGTAGACCAATAATGCGATAAGCAATACTCCAAAAAAAGATTTCAAAAGTCCGTCTCTCCTCTTCCGATTAGTTGCTTATATTAGCATATGATGGCTTGTCTCAGTTTAGTCGTGAATAGTGGGTAAATTATGAAGGAAACTTTGTGTTAAATGGTTTTAGATTAGAACTCGGTTATTCAAACTATAAAGCCAATAACTTAAGACGAACATTTTAGAATGAGCTTCAAACAACGCTATTGATTTCCGTGCAAGACTTCGCTTTCACTCCAATCAACCGCTGGAATGAGTTTATATCTATATGTATAATCTAAAAACCCGAACTAATTTACCAAATCTCAGCAAATCAGTTCGGGTTTTATTTGGGCTAAAACATCTTTCGTCCCAGCCTCATCTATCTGTTTCTTATGATTGGAACTTGCCGCGCAGAACCATTTGAAGGATACCACCGTGACGGTAGTAGTCAACCTCTACTTCTGAGTCGAAGCGTGCAAGAACTTCGAATTCTGTCTTCGTTCCATCTTCGGCCACAGCAGTGACAGTTAAGATGTCGCGTGGTTTAACATCATTCGTAATGTTAACAGAAATGGTTTCTCTTCCAGTCAGGCCTAGAGTTTCAGCGCTTTCGCCTTTCTTGAACTGAAGTGGAAGGACCCCCATCATCACAAGGTTCGAACGGTGAATACGCTCATAGCTTTCAGCGATGACAGTCTTGATTCCAAGAAGGTTCGTACCTTTTGCTGCCCAGTCACGTGAAGATCCCATACCGTAATCTTTACCTGCAAGGACAACCAGTCCAGTTCCGTCTTCTTGATACTTCATGCATGCATCATAAATCGGCATTACTTCATCTTCTGGCCAGTACGTAGTGAATCCGCCTTCTGTACCAGGAGCGATTTGATTTCGGATACGGATGTTCGCAAACGTTCCGCGCATCATGACTTCGTGGTTACCGCGGCGGGAACCGTATGAGTTGAAGTCGCGTGGTTCAACACCATTCGCGCGAAGGTATTTACCGGCTGGTGTATCTTTACCGATCGCACCTGCAGGAGAAATGTGGTCAGTTGTTACTGAGTCACCGAATTTTCCTACAACACGTAGACCGTTCAAGCCCTGGATGTCTTCAGGTGTTGGTGCAAGACCTGTGAAGAATGAAGGATTTTGGATGTACGTAGATTTATCATCAAAGCTGTACAATGGTTCATTGCTTGTTTTGATTTCATTCCAGCGTTCGTTTTCAGTGAACACATGCTCATATTCCCTGCGGAATAGTTCAGGTGTCACTGTAGCTTTCACGACATCCTTCACTTCATCCTGAGATGGCCAGATATCCTTGAAGAAAACATCATTGCCGTCTTTATCTTTACCGATTGGATCATTTTGAAGGTCGATATCGACTGTGCCTGCGAGCGCATAAGCAACCACAAGCGGCGGTGAAGCAAGGTAGTTTGCTTTCACTAATGGATGGATACGTCCTTCGAAGTTACGGTTACCTGAAAGCACAGATGTTAATAGAAGATCTGCATCAGAAACTGCCTTTTCAATTTCAGGACGCAGCGGTCCGGAGTTACCGATACATGTCGTACAGCCGTAACCTACAAGGTTGAATCCGATTTGTTCCATATAAGATAACAATCCGGAATCCCTTAGATAACCTGTAACAACCTTTGAACCAGGAGCCAATGATGTCTTTACAAAGTCAGGAACATTCATTCCAAGTTCCACAGCCTTCTTTGCTACAAGACCTGCTCCAAGCATGACATAAGGATTTGATGTATTGGTACAAGAAGTGATTGCAGCAATTCCAATCGCTCCTGTAGGCATCGTTACATCCTTACCGTCTTCCGTTGTGTATTTAGCTGTTTTGTTGATTTCAGATGCATCCAGACCAAAGCCTTGAACGCCTTCTTTAGCTGTGATTGATTTGTGGAAAGTTTCTTTCATTTCTGAAAGTGGAATTAAATCCTGTGGACGTTTTGGTCCGGACAAGTTTGCTTCCACAGCAGAAAGATCGATTTCGACTACGTCAGTGTATGTTGGTTCTTCTTTTTCAGGTGTGAAGAACATTTCGTTTTTCTTAAGGTACTCTTCTACCATTTTGATATGCTCTTCATCACGGCCTGTCAGGCGCAGGTAATCGAGGGATTCTGCATCAACCGGGAAGAATCCGCAAGTTGCACCATATTCAGGAGCCATGTTGGCAATGGTTGCACGGTCTGCCAGTGGCAGAGTGGCAACCCCAGGACCGAAGTATTCAACAAACTTACCTACAACACCTTTTTGGCGTAGGACTTGAGTCACTTTAAGTGCCAAGTCAGTAGCCGTTGCTCCGTTTGGAAGCTCACCGGTGAACTTAACACCGATTACTTCAGGGATCGGGAAGTATGAAGGCTGTCCAAGCATGCCTGCTTCTGCTTCGATTCCGCCTACACCCCATCCAAGAACACCGATACCGTTGATCATGGTTGTATGGGAGTCAGTTCCGACAAGTGTATCCGGGAAAGCTTCAAAGTCGCCTTCTGTTGTTTCCACAGCGTGGACTACGTTTGCAAGAAATTCTAAGTTCACCTGGTGAACGATACCTGTAGCCGGTGGAACGGCACGATAATTTTCAAATGCTTTTTGAGCCCAGCTCAGGAACTGGTAACGCTCGGCATTACGTTCGAATTCAAGATCCATGTTTGCTTTCAAAGCGTCTGCTGTACCGTATTTATCAACTTGTACAGAGTGGTCGATTACAAGGTCAACCGGAATTTCAGGGTTGATTTTCTGAGGATCTCCCCCGATGTCAGCCATTGCTTTACGCAATGAAGCCAAGTCAACGACAGCAGGAACTCCTGTAAAGTCTTGAAGGATAACACGGGAAGGTTTGAATGGAACCTCCGCATCCTTGCTTGCTGCTCCCCAGTTCGCTAAGTTTTCCACATGATCTTTATTAATTACACGTCCATCAAATTGGCGCAGTACCGATTCAAGTAATACCTTTACACTGTATGGTAAACGGTTAATGTTTGAAACGCCTGCTTCTTCAAGTGCTTTTAAACGATAATAATGATAACGTTTCCCTTCAAGTTCGAAGGAAGATCGTGCATTAAATACATCGTTCTTTGCCATTTTAATTCCCCCTCTAACTACAAATGCGCATTAAGTCGAAAAGTCTTCGTTCTTAACTAACGAACTTTTCTCACATTAATAATCTTAATACAAGCGATTACATAAGTAAATAACAATAAAGTTATTGTTTTTGATAAGTTTTACTTATCTGAAAAACTAAACACCTTTCATTTTCTAACAAATGACTGATGTAACAGCTTTATTGTCATTGTCAAAAGATGTCGGCTGCAGAAAATAATTATTTCAAAAAAACATTGGGACATGTTAGGGTTTTCCTCTAATAGCTGCCCTTTTCTAGTGGCACCCTAACTGTAGGAGGTGTTTAGATTGGCCAAACGCAAAGCAAACCACATTATTAATGGAATGAACGCGGCTAAAGCACAGGGTAAAGGTGCAGGTTACAACGAAGAGTACTCTAACGAGCCATTGACGGAAGCGCAGCGGCAGAACAATAAAAAGCGAAAAACAAATCAATAAATTCCGGGACTGAATCTATGTATTCAGGCGCAGGGAACTCCATCCGGACTCCCTCCCTTATTACCCGTTCTTAACATAAATAAACAAAAAACTCTGCAAATTCCTTGCAGAGTTTTTTACTGCTTACATATCGTGGTTGCTATTATGCTTTTGGCGCGTATGGTTTTGGTTTTTTACTTTATGGGATCCGCTCAACGGTTCTGGCTGGCCGGATTGTTTAGGTGCATTTTTTCTCATGTCTTTGCTGTCATTTTTGTTCATGTCCATCCCTCCTCTTAATTAGGATGGATACACGTCCGCCGGTTTATGCATATGTATAAAAAGGCATTGATATGCCTATAATATAAAGGCTATTTTACATTTGAAGGAGAGAATGAAAATGCCTTATCATAAAGATAAACAACAAGCGTTTCAAGCTGCCCAGCAGGGGTTCACTGACGTACAGAATACCGTGAATGAACTGGTTCTGGACGGTGGAAGCTATGGTTCCCAGCTTTCACATCTTCGAAATGAAGTGAACGAAGCGTATCAGCAAATCGAAAATGCACTCGAAGTTGCTTCTGACACACAAAAAGAGCAGCTTCAAAAATTCAAATCCGATCTCGGATCGATTGTAAGTGAAGTAAACGGAGAGCAATAAAGTAAAAAAGGGCACTTTCATTATTGGAAAGTGTCTTTTTTTTTAGCTGAAAGGTAAGTCATTTTCAATTTGACCATTTAGTTCCACGAGAGCTTCCAGGATTTCGTCATGCTCCTCAGGTGTAACGGTCCTGAGATCGATAAAGATGCGATCTTGGTGTATCCTGGTAATGACTCCTGGATCTTGCTTTCTTAATCTTTTATGAATTTCATTGGCAGGAACACGATTATGTTGAACAGAAACAAGATATGTATCGAGTTCAACTTCCGGCATGGTCCCGCCTCCTACCTTGCTTATGCCTTCACTCAATTCAAGAATGAATGAAACGTTCTGGTGTTTAAGCTGATCAACCAGTTTTATCGATTGCTGATGGATATCTTCTTTCGGCCGGGTGATGCTGAATACGGCAGGAATCTTATCTTCCTCTTTATTTAAATAGTGAAGAAGGGTCATTTCCAGTGCTGCAATGGTCATTTTGTCAACACGCAGTACACGTGCAAGCTGATGTTTTTTTAGCAGATCAACAGCTTCTTTCTTGCCTGCTATGATCCCCGCTTGGGGACCGCCCAGCAGTTTATCCCCGCTGAAGGAAACGAGGTCGGCCCCTTTCTCGATCACATCGCTTATGAGTGGTTCTTCTCCAATGCCATATTGGGAAAAATCAAAAAGTGCCCCGCTGCCTAAATCTTCATAATACAGGACATGATCATACTCTTTTGACAGCCCTGCAAGCTCTTCCGATTCAACAGCGGATGTGAAACCTTTCATGACAAAGTTGCTCTGGTGCACTTTCATGATCATCGCAGTATCTTCTACAATATGTCCTTGATAATCCTTCAAGTGAGTTTTATTGGTCGTGCCCACTTCTACAAGCTTTGCCCCGCTTTCTTCCATGATCGAAGAAATTCTGAATGACCCGCCAATTTCAACGAGTTCTCCCCTGGACACAATCACTTCTTTATTTTTCGCCAGAGCAGACAGTATGAGGAATACAGCTGCCGCATTATTATTGACGATCATAGCAGCCTCTGCCCCAGTCAATTCACAAATGAATTTTTCAGCATGTGTGTGGCGCGTTCCTCTTTTTCCCTCATCAATATCATACTCAAGGTTATTATATGAACCTGCAACACTGCTTATATGTTCAATCGTTTCAGCCCCAATCCTGGCCCTGCCAAGATTCGTATGTAAGACGGTCCCGCTTGCGTTGATGACTCTATGTAAAGATATTGAATATTTTTGCTTTTTTATTTTTTCCGCATGCATAAATACTGCGTCAAGAAAACCTTGGGTGTCTGGAGGCGGTCCCTCCCAAGTTCCTTCAAGAATGTACTTCCTGATTGATGTTACGCTTTCTTTCACCAGTTCTTTTCCTTGATTGAAGGAAAGGTCATTGATTTCGATAAATCGATTGAATCCGCCAGTTTCAAGGACTTCATGGATCGGGGGTATCTTCCTCAGCAGTTCTTTCATGATTACCTTCCTTTACTGCTTTTCCCCCATTATAACACCCTCACCAATTAATGCAGAAAGAATAGAATGTGTAAAAGAGAAAGTTAGGGGTCAGATGTAAATGAGTAAGGAAAGGGAAGATTTTTATTTAGAGAACTGGGAAGAGCGAATGAAAGATTGGCTGTTGGATCCCGATACAGTTCGGCTAGATGAAAAAGAATTCCGAATTGACTTCCTGGACACGACAGATGCGTTCATCGTGGAAGTGGAAACAGAAAATATTTGTCCGGATGAATTGATCTTGATGAAAAGAGATCACCGGCTCATTATATCAATCAGATTGAAAAATGAATTAAAAGCGAGAAGCAGATTTGTTGAATTTCCTTTTTGTCTAAAGCAGCGGGATTTAACCTATTCTTTGGAGCACCACACAATTGAAATCAATGTACCTAAGCAGGAATGTAAAGAGAACACCTCATTGGTCATCCGTGTTCAGGGAATCTGCAATGAAGACAGCCCTTCCATGTATTAAGAAAAAGCCTGGAGCAGCCAGGCTTTTCAGGTTTATCGCATCTCTTCAATTTTAGAAATGATGTCATTTACGTCAGGAAAGACACCAGTATCAAGTTTGGAATAGATCTTGTTTTCGCCTACTGTGATTTCAAAGGCTCCGCCAGAAGATGGGATTAGCAATAATTCTGGAATATCATATCTGAAATGGGTAAACAACTGTTCCGCGAAACTCGCGGCTTTTGGTGAGTAGTTTCACCTCAGGCAGAACTCAATCCTGATTTTCAGGTTATCCATAAAGAAAACCACCTTTCTTTTCTATTTTCTTTCATTTTAAAGTAGGCCTCTCATTGTTGCAAATCACAATGTGAGGCCTGTTTATATTTTGCTAATACCATTATCTTTCCTGTACAATATGGGTATCTATACATAAAGGAGTGAATGCTATGAGTAAAGAAGAAATCATCCGTCTGACTTCACTTTCTTCAAAAGCCGGCTGAGGATGCAAATTAAGTCCAAGTGACTTGACGCAAGTTTTGCGTCAGCTGCCCCCTCAAACAAAACATGAAGAATTACTGGTCGGAAATGAATCCGCCGATGACGCCGGTATTTATCAATTAACGGATGAAATCGCTCTTGTTCAAACTGTTGATTACTTTACTCCTGTTGTCGATGACCCATATCTATTCGGTCAAATTGCTGCAGCAAATGCATTGAGCGATGTGTATGCAATGGGCGGAACGCCTAAGACCGTTATGAATATTGTTGGATTTCCCATTAAAAAGCTGGGTGGCGATGTGCTTGCCAGTATCCTTACGGGTGCCCAGAGTAAAGTAGCGGAAGCAGGAGCAGTTACAGTTGGCGGCCACTCAATTGATGACCAGGAACCGAAATTCGGACTGAGTGTCACTGGTGTCGTTCATCCAAGGAAGTACTGGACCAATATTGGTGCAGTGCCCGGTGATGCCATTGTATTGACCAAGCCTATCGGAGTCGGGATCTTGACGACAGGAATTAAACGGCAGGCTGTCACCAAGGTACAGGAAAATGAAGTGGTGGAGGCAATGCGGACGTTAAATAAGGAAGCCTCTGAAGTGCTAACGGATTATCCTGCGAATGCCGTGACAGATGTAACCGGATTCGGGCTAATGGGACATGCCTTCGAAATGGCAGGCGGAAGTGATGTAACTTTGCATATTAACTATGATTCCATTCCGCAGCTGCCGGGTACGAAAGAACTGGCTTTGCAAGGCATTATACCTGGCGGATCGAAAGCCAACCATCAATGGTTGAAAGATGATGTGCTTTTCGACCCTGTTCTGACCTTGGAAGATCAATTAATTCTCTGTGACTCAATAACGTCAGGCGGATTATTGATCAGCATGCCGAAAGAACAGGCTAAGAGGTATCAGGAGGATATGAAAAGGCGTTCACTCCATGCGTGGATTATCGGTGAAGTCACAGAGAAGGCAGATAAACGCCTTTATGTTACCAAATAGGTACTATCCGAACCCTGAAGACGAAGAATTGAATAAGCCAAATAAAAACGCCTGGAATTAGACTTCCCGGGCGTTTTTATTTATTAGCTTGAAAAAATTCTGATGAACCAATTTTGAAAATATCCTTATCTGTAAAGGGTGCCTTTTCCGTCCTGCAGTCGGAAAGCAATTAAACCAAATGACTTTCTTATCGAGACTGATAAACGGGATAATGGACGCAGGCTCTTCTACTGTGAAACCATGATTACCTAGATCATCATGTTTACATAGTATTTTTATCGTTGCCTTAATTCTGTCATCCGATAGAATATTTAACATTTTGATTGGTATGTCGCTAAATTGATTCACATTGATGATGATCTCCTTTTTGCATGCCAAGAGATCATTATGAATCCTTCTAGTATCAGTTATAGGATACCATGTGAATTTCTTTAATGGACTTTTGTTGGAGTCAACTACTTCAATGCCTCTTTTAACAGTACCTTTCGTGACAAGGAAGTCAATTAATTGATGGATGGGCTGTCTGACATTTGTTTTTTCTCTGAAAAAAGTATCATTAGCAACCAGGATGAACTTCCCTCTGGCACGTGTAACGGCCACATTGATAAGCCTGTCGCTTCCTTTCTTAGTAAAGAGTGTACCAACCTTTTCATGCGCAGTCCCATCTACAGCATCGAAGACGATCATATCATTTTCCGATCCTTGAAAACCGTGAACTGTAGCAGCATAAAGATTGGTTTTCATTTTCGGGAAGAAGGGTTCAATCAGTTCTTGAATCAGCAGATTATACCATCTTGCCTGCGCGCGATAGGGGGTGACGATCCCTATTGAAATGCCTGGGTCATTCAGCGCCCTGATGACGAGAATCAAAGTGATGAAACTTGAAAAGATGTTCCATCTTGATCCCCGGTCGGTTTCTCCCCATTCAGATCCTTCCTGTAAAGAAAATAAAATACTACCTTCCCCGGAGAAAGGTTCACTTCTCAGGATGCCGTCTCTCATCTGTGCAGCATCTGGATGATCGCCAACCCGGGAGTGATAAATGTGGCGGTTGGTAAATGCAGATATGCTTGGATGCATGCGCCTTTGTTCAGGAAGCAGCAGTAATTGAGGATTTACGTTTCCTTTTTCAACCGAGTCCGCTACTTTCGAGAGGTGAAAAATATCATTCTTCAACCACTTTTCAGCTAACGGATGAAAGCTTCCTGCTATGGGAGGCAGCTGTTTGAAATCACCGCATATGATGATATGTTTTGCAATCGTCGATGCAAATGCCACTTGCGGCACATAGGCCATACTTGATTCATCCACAATGACGAGGTCGAATTCCTCACCATTAATGAGCGGGTCGATGGCCGCTTTACTCAGGGTTGTACCAATCACCATTGCATCATCAAGAAGCGTTCCTTCCTTTCTTTTCAGTTGTTCCTTCAGTTTTTGGTAGTGTACTTCTAATTGGGATAATCGTTCTGAATCGTAGCTTGAGAATTTTAATGACAACTTCTTTCTCAATCTCCTTCTATACGTTTCAACTTTCCCCTTTTCTTCTGCAAGCTTTGGGTACTGCTTTTCCAACAGCTGTATCACATTCAGATCAGTTATGTCCTCCTGATATGATTTCCTGTTGATGCCGTATCGGATGACTTCTCCAGATTTCCAGCGGTCGTGAGCTGACAGGAAATGATACATTTCTTCTATTAATACATCAACAGCTGCATTGCTGTGTGATAATAGTAAAATGCGCCTGCCCTCCGAATAATGATAAGAAGCAACACGGGCAAGTGTGTAGGTTTTACCTGTTCCTGGAGGCCCCCACAGATAAGTAACCGGATTGTATTTGCTCCTTAAGTATGCTTCATGCAGGGTGCTTTTGATTGGTGTTTTGTTATGTGAAGTGCTTTTGGGCGGGAGCATTATATCCCTGATTCTTAGTGCTTTTTCATGTCTTTCTTTTGCTTCTTCAAGCCTTTCAATCAGCTTTTCAAGCAGTTCTCCTTGATCGTGAAAGAGTGTCCCCGATGTAATGGGGTCTCCGATAAACTGTTCAAACTCAATCACACACTCCCTTTCTTCCGAGCTGATCACTGTTCCGGATAGTTTTTTTCCCCGGGTTTCAAACGTAACCGTCCCTCCTTCTGGAATGGACACAGGATACACAAGGGTAAACCAGTAGATGAAAGCTGCATCACCCTTTCTGAGGCATTTTCCTTCTTCTATAAATACCCCGGAAGTATCACGTTTTCTTAAATGCGCTATTTCTATTTCAAGAGCGGTCCTCCACTCTTCTATTAAAGATGTAATGTTCATTGTTCTACCACCTGCAGTTACAAAAATTCACACAAAGTTTAATCATAACAATTTCACTTAAAGGTGTGAAGTTAAAAGGCGTATAAAAAAAGGAAACCGGCTCTTCCTCCGATTTCCTTATGAGTATCGTTATAATTCCGTTGTCAAATTGCTTAGTTTGTCAGCAGACTGGGCCAATTGGGAGATCGCCTGTGAGATTTCTTCGACAGCACAGGAGATTTCTTTCATTTCTCCTTCAACCTTTTCGCTTTTAACTTTACTTTGGTCGATCGAATCTACTATCCCTTCAAAAAATACATGAGCCTCATTAGTAGAAACCATACCGGTTTTTGCAAGACCTTCCACGGATGTAATATATCTTGAGATCTTGTCTACCTGCTCCTTTGTCCCAGATATCAGACCTGAAACATTCGTTACCGAACTTTTCGTCTGATCAGACAATTTACGCACCTCTTCTGCCACGACAGCAAAACCTTTTCCGTGTTCCCCTGCACGGGCAGCCTCTATACTGGCGTTAAGGGATAAAAGATTTGTTTGTTCAGCAATGGTCTGTACAATGGATACGATGTCAAAAATTTGGTTGGATATTTGCTGAAGCTGATGGATTTCCTTCAACATTTCTCCCAAATCAGAAAGGATCTTTCTCATATGGTCTCTCTGAAGGCCCATTTTCTCTTTTCCTTCAACTGAGAATTCCCCGATCTTTTCGATAGCTGCGGTTCCTTCTGAACTTAACGTACTAACCTGATCCATGCGCGCAGTTATGGTTTCAAGTGAGGCCATTGATTCTTCCGAGATTGCTGCAAGTCCATTCGTAGCCTCCTGTACACTAGTGGTGACATTTTCCTTAAGCAGGCGTGCATCTTCCCTCATTTGTTCGTTTTGGGATTCATACGCCTCCAATACCAGCTGTTGTTCAAGATTTAAGATCTTAGTTACTGACTTGATCACTTTATGGTAATCCTCTACATCTGAATAAGCACGAAACAGTACTTGAAAAAGTGTCATCTGCAGGTTCTGAAAGGAAGCTATATACCACTTGGTCGGTAACCCGATGTGAATATGCATCTTTGCTATTTTTCTTCTTTTGTCAATGAATGATTGATCGATTTTTCCATTCATCATCTCTGTGATATGAATTGCGAGTGTACCTTTTAATCGATCTATTGAACTGTACTTATTCACGATAGATGTAAGGGTGGGATTTTGTTCAATTGGAAAATAAAAGCCGTCTACAACTTCCCTTATATTTTCCTCTACAACGTCATGGCAGGCTTTCAGAACAGTCAAGTCCTCCCCGGTCAGCTGAATCATTTCGAGCTGCTTTTCCATTTCCTTTGAAACATTGATCGATACATCACTATTCCAAGCTGATTCTTGCAGTCTAATTGCCTTAACACTCTTTCTCTTTTTTAATAGCACGGAAACCCCTCTTTTGTCTGTATAATATATCCTTTAAAGGAAAAAACTTATCTACTTACTATATCAAAAAACACCCATGTAAGGAGGGTGTTTTTTGAAAAGATTATGACTAAAAAGGGACTTTTGTATGATGGTGATGTCAGTTACCCTTCGGTTCCTCGATATATTTTTCAGCATAATACAGAACATCTTCCACATACTCATCACTGTGATTATAGGCAAAGACTGCTTGTTCGATTTCACCTTCAGCCGCCCCGTTTCGGGCAAGATAATTTGCGGCACTGAATACTGCATCTTCAATTTGAAATGGATCAGCAACACCGTCACCGTTGGCATCTACACCATATCCTCCATATTTTTCAATGATGGCAGGATCGGTTTTCTGTTTCTCAGGGATATCTCCTTTTCCCAAACCGCTGCAAGATGGATGTGACCAGCCGACAAAAGTGCATGGCATGAACTGCATATGACCTTCAGCGCCGACAGGTGAAACAAGGGAATTCATTGTGGAGAATTTAGTTTCAACACGATGGTGGGCAGCCAGTAAATTCCAAGGGACGCCATATTCTTTTTCAGCGGCTTTATAAATCGGCAAATACTCAGAAGGCACCTCTTCTTTTCCGAGTAATGAAAGCTTGTCTGGTTGAGCTATGTTATTAAGGTAAAAATATAACATCAAAATGAAGAAAGGAATCATTAGTATTTTGACGGGGGAGGCTCGTTTCTTTTTATGATGAGTCTTTTTCTTTTTATATTTTTTCGTCACGCTGGTACGCCTCCTCTCTAAGTGATTCCATTATGTATTTTAATACGGGAATCTTTCTAATACAATCAGAGAATATATCCTTTTACCATAAAAATAAAAAAATGACCCGATTGAGTCATTTCTGAACTCTTCGGATCATCCAATTTGATTGGTATTAGTAACAAAACGCTGCTCCAACGATAATTAACAAGATGAATAGAACAACGATTAGTGCGAAGCCTCCCGCGTATCCTGCTCCGCCGTATCCGCCGTATCCGCATCCGTATCCGCCGTATCCGTATCCATACATAATCAGTCACCTCCAGTTATCTAACTACGATATTACTGTATGTATAGGACAAATTGTAGGTTAATCATTACGGTTGAGTTTTGAAATGTTTTTAATTCCAATTTGCGGTATGATAAGCTTTCTCTCTTCGATGAAGCGGAAAAATTGATTAAAACGACCAGATATTAAAAAGCGCCCAGACCCGGTCTGGACGCTTTTTTAGCTTATACTTTTTCGTGGGCTTCTGTTTTCTTCCTTGGTTTAGGTTTAATGTAAAGGCCAAGTTCCTTTTTCTCATGATTCAATGACTTGTACAGTGATACCATCATCAGTGCCATGATAATTGAGAACGGCAGGGCCGCTACAATCAGAGCATTTTGGAGGGCCTGTAATCCACCACTATATAAAAGGATCAATGCCACTGTAGATTGTGCAATTCCCCAAGTTAATTTTACATAGTTAGGCGGTGTCAATGAACCATATGTCGTCTGCATTCCAAGTACGAATGTTGCTGAATCGGCAGATGTAATGAAGAATGTACCGATCAGTGTAATGGCTACAACCGACAAGATGGTAGACCATTCAAAACTGTTAAAGACAGCGAAGAGGACTTCTTCTGTAGCAAATTGAGTCAAATCTGTTCCTGCCCGCTGTACCTCGATCGCTGACGTACCGAAAGCAGCGAACCACAGGAAGCTGACAAGTGCCGGCAGAAGCAATACTCCGATAAGGAATTCCCGAATCGTTCTTCCCCTTGAAACACGTGCAATAAAGATACCGACAAATGGAGACCATGAGATCCACCATGCCCAATAGAAGATTGTCCAGCCGTTGATCCATGAACGGTGCTCTTCATTCAATGGAGCAATCCTGAAACTCATAGCAGCGATATTCTGAATATATGCCCCGATGGTGTCCGTAAACATATTCAGGATTAATAATGTCGGACCGATGAAAAAGACAAGGATGAATAATCCAATTGCCAAAACCATATTTGTATTGGATAAATATTTGATTCCCTTACTCAATCCAGACCACGCAGAAATCATGAACAATACAGTAACGATCGCAATGATGATGAACTGAACGGTAAAGTTATTCGGTATGTCGAATAAGTATGACAACCCTCCATTTATCTGGGCCGCTCCGAATCCAAGGGTAGTGGCAACACCGACCACTGTTGCGAATACTGCAAGTACATCGATAATCGTACCGAGGATCCCGTCTACCTTGTTACCAAAGATAGGTCTCAGGGTAGCTGAGATCAACCCAGGCTCATCTTTACGGAACTTATAGTATGCTAGTGCCAAAGCAACTATCGCATATATCCCCCACGCATGTATGCCCCAGTGGAAAAAGGTATAACGAAGCGCTTCTTTATTTGCCTGATTGGTTCCTCCTTCAGCAAGAGGCGGAGCCATAAAGTGGGAAAGCGGTTCGGCAGCCCCCCAGAATACAAGTCCAATTCCCATACCAGCACTGAATAACATGGCAAACCATGTACCTTTTGTGTATTCAGGCTTTTCATCGGGCTTACCAAGGCGGATCGTTCCCATAGGGCTGAAAATAAGGAATACACAAAAAATGACGATGACAGTTACTAATATTAGATAATACCATCCAAATGTAGAGGTAATGAATTCCTGCATATTTGATGTTACGTCCTCAAAAGACTTTGGAGCGATCACTCCATATGCTACAGCTGCAGCAACGAGTACAACTGTGATCCAAAAAACATTTGAAATTCTTTTCATAAAAATCTCCTTTCTTTGATTGTTTTAAGTATTTTAAATAAGTGTGCGGAGAGTAAAAACAGAAATAGGCCCATTTCCTTATTCCCTCTTTTCCGCTTTCGAAACCAACATTTGTTACCCTATCAAAAATAAACATAAGAATGCAAGCAATAACCTTTGATTCACCTATTATTTGCGAATAGAACGTTTTCATTCCAATAATTTTCAATGATTATGATTGGACAGGTGACTGATAAGGTAAAAAAAAGACGACCTTTCATTTTGAAAGACCGTCGCTTTTACCTATTCTTCAATTATTTTTACTTTTACGTCGCGAACACCATATTGAAGGGCATCATCTTCATGTTCCATATAGATATCAATGCGGTTCCCTTTAATCGCTCCGCCTGTGTCTTCTGCACGGGCATATCCATATCCTTCGATATATACTTTTGAGCCTAGCGGAATGACATTAGGATCGACAGCAATAACCCTGGCTTCAGGATTCTCAAGAAGATTCACACCTGTTTTGGTGATTCCGATGCAGCCTTCACAGTGAGCAGTATAGGCTGTCGCTGTAACATCGACCTCTTTAATGACCCCTGATTTATTTTCATTCGTGCTGTTCTTTTCTTCAGTTACAGCTTTTACAGCATCATTCTTAGCTTCTTCTTCATTCACAGTAATCCCTTTTTCAAGCAACTCCTGGCGGGTGACTGCTTCTTCAATGGAAATATGATAACGATTGGCAATTTCCCACAGGATATCGCCTTTTTCTATATTATGATACTCATTAAGTGCTTTTTCAGTGTTATCGTCTTCTTCTGCAGATGCAGAATTCAAACCGATTGAAAGAATGAATGAGAAGGAAATAATGGAAAATAATACTTTTTTCATATTGTCAAATTCCTCCTTTTGTGGTTCATAAGTAAACCAACAAAAGAAATGGTAACATAGACATGCTTCAGTCATATATCAATTTATTTATAATCAAATAACAATTAGATGACACATCTGTAACAGTTGGCAATATTGAGAGTTTTTCAATCATTGAACTTCCAGTAGTTCCTACTTTTGTAACACTTGGATAGAATGAGAAAGAAATTGCACAAAAAACCCATTGGGCTCAAATCCCAATGGGTTGATCTATATGAATTATTTAGTTTCAAGTACTTTAACGTTTACCGTTTTTCTTCCCCAATCAGTCGCTTGGTCTTGAGATGGGATGAATACATCGATTCGATTGCCTTTAATTGCTCCTCCAGTATCTTCAGCAGTTGCATATCCATAACCTTCTACATATACTTTAGATCCGAGTGGAATCACGTCGGGATCAACAGCGATGACTTTTGCATCTGGGTTTTCTTTCAGGTTTACACCCGTTGCAGTGATACCAGAGCATCCTTCACAGTCAGCAGTATAAGCTGTAGCCTCCACAGATAGTTCATTTGCAACGGCTTCCTGCTCCTGTTGCGGTTCAGCTGAAGCTTCTTCAACTTCTGGAGCTACTTCTGGTTTTTCTTCCGGTTGAGGTGCCGGTGCAGCCTCTTCTTGCTCAGAAGTATTTACAGGAGTTGAAGGTGTTTTATCATCCAAGTTGATTAACAATTCCTGACCTGGCACGATAAGGTCGCTCTCTAAAGCATTCCAACCTTGCAGGCTGTCAACTGAAACCCCGTAATTAGATGCAATGGCCCACAGCGAATCACCTTTTTTTACTGTATAATATTCTTTTGATGATACTTTTAGTTCTTGATCGGGAAAAATAAGATCCGACCCTAAATTGTTCCAAGTTTTTAGTTGATCAACAGTTGTTCCATATTCCTTCGCCAATCCCCACAGCGTATCGCCTTTTTTGACTTCGATTTCTTGTGCTGAAGCACTCGCACCACCTGAAACTGCAAGTGTAGTGAAAGCAGCTACAGAAATAATCGATTTTTTTAGTTTCATAGAAAAATTCCTCCTTATGTAGCTAGCACTATTTATTTTTGCTAACAGGGAAAATACTAACATAGTAAAATCTCAATACAATAACAAGGAAATTATAAAGATGCGTCAGAAGTATTTCAAACCTGTAATATTAAGTGTTTTCTTGTATAAATTATCTTCCAAAGGAATAAAAAACCAAAAATAATAGTTATTTATGGTTTGCATGGTTGATAATGGATAATTGTCTTCTTCCGGAAATTAATAATGAAGATTGAGAAAACACTTAACAAGTTATTTTTTTCAATTTATACTTGTTGAGAATCCTGTAAAGCTTTGGAGGTAAAACCTGTGGAAAATAAAGAAGAAAATATCGTACTCTATAGAGATGAACCGGACGAACATGCAGGACGTTGTGAATGCGGCAATAACGTATTTAAATCAACCGTTCTGGACGGCAAATTTTATCGGAAATGCCAGGAATGCGGCAAAACGAAAATCGTGTAATTCAAAAAAGGGACGTGCCTGTGTTTTAGGTACGTCCCTTCTTTATTTACTGAGTTATGATGATCGGTTCATTTTTAGTAATGATGATGGTATGTTCGATTTGGGCCACGAGGCTCTTATCAGGCGTGATATATGTCCAGCCGTCGCCTTTTTCTATTACATTCTGTGCTTTCATTGATATAAATGGCTCAAATGCGATAACCATCCCATCTTTTAAAAGCCCATTATCCCATGGATCGAAGTAATTCAGGATATGATCCGGCTTCTCGTGCAGTGATTTACCAACGCCATGTCCAGTCAGATTTTTGATGACCGTAAAGCCATTTCGTTTTGCCTCATTTTGGACTGCTTTGCCAATGCCATTCTGTTTTGACCCCGCTTTTGCTTTATGAAGGCCGGCTTCAAAAGACTTAACCGCCGCTTCACATAAAGCTGCCAATTTCGGGTCGCCTTCCCCGACGAGAAATGAAATCCCGGTATCTGCATAATAACCATTCTTCGAACCGGATACATCGATATTAACAAGATCGCCTTCTTGAATCACTTTGTCACCGGGAATTCCATGCGCCACTTCTTCATTTACACTGATACATGTATAGCCGGGAAAATCATATTCCCCTTTTGGCCCGGAAATCGCTCCATACTCTGTGAACATCTTTCCTGCGATTTCATCAAGCTCTTTGGTAGTGACACCTGGTTTTGTTTGAGATTTTAGTTCTTCCCGTATCATTGCCACGATTCGGCCGATTTCTTTTAATGCTTGCAAATCTTCTTCTGTTTTTACTATCATACAATCTTCCTTCTCTATTTGATTTCATCTTCCCTTACTATACCTAAACCAGCTATTTTTTAAAAGGAAAAGCTCTATAAAACCTCAGTGTGTCGTTGAAAAAACGTTCTTCCTCAAACAAACAAGAACACAATGGGTATGATAAAGGACATGATAACGGCAGTTAATGCCATAGCAGCTCCGCTTACGGCACCTTCAAGTTCCCCTTCTTTGAGCGCTTGAGCCGTACCGATACCATGCGAAATGACTCCGAATGGCAGACCCTTCGCAATCGGGTGCGTGATGTTTAATAGTTTGTTAATGGATGGCATAAACATGGCCCCCAGTATTCCTGTCACGATAACTACAGCGGGAATCACTTCAATCTTTGCATGTATCAGTCTTCCAATGTCCACGGCTACAGGGGTGGTAATTGTTTTTACAAGGAAGGAACGGATGAACTCTGCAGGTATGTCCATTAAAGTTGCGAGAAGAAGAGTGAGCAGCATGGATACCCCGCTGCCTGTCGCGATTCCTGATAAAATAGGCTGCCAGTGTCTCAGGATAAGCTTGCGGTATTGATACAAAGGATAGGCAAGCGCCACAGTGGCAGGCCCAAGCAGGTAAGTAATAATCTCAGTGCCTTCTGCGTAAGTTTTGTATGGTATGTTGAGAGTGAGCAATGTAAGAATGAGTGCCGAAGAGCTCAAGAAAATAGGAATGGTAATCGGTCTGCTCCACAAACGGTGTACTTTTATTGAAAGGATAAAGTACAAGACAGTAACCCCTATTGTTCCAATTATTTTAATGATTGCTATCATATAAATTTTTCTCCCTCATGTGAATATATCCCTGAACCCATGAAGAAGTGGCTGCAAATCCTGCAAAGACACTTATAATAAGAATCAAGATAAGATTCCATCCATACGAAGATAGATATGGACCAAGGGCAATGGCACTCACGGATAATGGCAAGAAAAAAAATGAGAAGTACTTCAGAAAAAAGTTTGCTCCCTCTATCAATAACTTTTCTTTAAAGACTCCTGTGACTAAAAGTATAAATAATATCAGCATTCCAATAATGCTTCCCGGTATTGGTATATGAAAGAAGGCCGCGAACCATTTTCCTGCTTCATTAAATAAACATAAAATCATGATCTGTATAAATAATCTGATCATTACCGTACTCCTTTCGATAAATGTCCCCATTAGATTTTACCATATGGGAGTGAAAGAATTAATATGGATGCTTCTTACCATTTGAAATGAAAAAAAGACGGCCCCTTGAAAGTGCGGGGACCATCTTTGGAAATTAAAAGCTATATTGAGCTCCTTGGAGTAACTCTTTAAGCAGTGTCATTTTTAAAATCAAGATAGTACTTTAACGAATGCTTCTGCCGTCACCTGGCTTGATTGCGGATTTTGACCCGTAACAAATTTACCGTCTGTTATAACATGTTCACTCCATGCTTCCGACTTTTCAAATTGCGCTCCTTGCTCGCGAAGCCTTGTTTCCAGCAGGAACGGCATTAAAGAATCCAGACCCGTCTGCTGTTCTTCTTCGTTTGTGAACCCGGTCATACTGATTCCGTCAACAAGGAATTTGCCGTTTGATAACTTTGTTCCTGTGAAGCCGGCTGGACCGTGACAAACAGCTCCGATCGCTTTATTATTTTCTGCAAAATGAGCCAAAGCTTCCTTCAATTCCGGGCTGTCAGGCAGGTCAAACATCGTTCCATGACCACCAGGCAGGAAGATTCCATGATACTCATTCACATTCAGCTGGGAAAGGACCAATGTCTGATCGAGTTCTTTGGTGATTCCTTTCCAAGTTTCTACATTTTCATCATCCAGACTGTTTGGGTCAAGAGGAATCCTGCCTCCCTTCAGGCTGGCTACATCAACTTCAAACCCTTGATTTGTAAACTCCTCGTATGGTTCTGCAAACTCTGAAAGCCATAAGCCTGTTTCATGTTCATCGTCGATTTTGCTTGCATTTGTCAATACCATTAATATTTTTTTCATCTATAAACCCTCCATAAACAACTTTTCTTTGTGTACATAGTTGTTTTATCCTTTTTAGCAGGAATTAAACGTGGAAGGGAGAATTCTTTCTACTTTCAATACATAAAAAACAGCGACGCCTTTACGAAGCATCACTGTTTTGAAGCGGTAAGCTGATTTTCACTGTTGTTCCTTCACCATGGTTTGAAACATAAGCTATTCTTCCGCTGTGATTTTCTATGATTTTGTGGGAAATCAACAAGCCCAATCCGGTTCCTTTTTCTTTGGTTGAATAAAACGGCTCTCCCAAATGCTTAAACACTTCTTGTGGGATGCCCTCTCCATCGTCTTTAATGGATATCTCGAACTCATTTCCTGAAATGGCTGTATCAATTTCAATACTTCCATTGACTGAAATGGCGTCGATGGCGTTCTGAATGATATTGAATAGTACTTGCTTCATTCCATTAGGACAGCCATATAGAGCTACATTCCGCTCAATCGCATTCATGGTTATGACAACGTTTTTACTTTTTATCCCGGTTTCAACAATCGTGATAACTTCTTTCAGCAATTCATCTATATTTAAAGGATTACGTAAAATCCCTTGGGGTTTGGCAAGAAATAAGAAGTCCGAAATGATTTCTTCCATTCTATTGATCTCTTTCACTACAATATTCAAATATTCTTCGTTGTACTGTTTCTTATCATCACACAATTGGAGGAATCCTTTAATCGGAGTAAGAGGATTTCTTATTTCGTGAGCAACTGCTGCAGCCATTTGTCCAATCACAGCAAGCTTCTCCGATTTCTTGATTTGTTCCTCGATTTTACGCCGTTCTTCAATATTTCGTGAAACAGAAACAATATTCAGGATTTCTCCTGATTCGGGATCAAAGATGGCTTTCAGGACACTTTCAAACCAGCTGTACTCCCCTTCACTTCCCTTAACCCTATATGTGACCTGGATGACATGGTCCTCTTCGTTAAGAGATGATAATAATTCTTCAATTTTCTGTTGATCTTCAGGATGAATGATATCATAAGGATGTCTGCCTACCAATTCATCCGGAGAGAAACCCAGGGAAGAGATGGATGGAGATAAATAAATATAGGATCCATCCGGCTCATGGAGGTTGATGATATCAGAAGAGTTTTCAGCAAGCAGCCGATATTTTTCGTCACTTTTTTGTTTCTTTGCCTCTATCTCTTTCTTCTCTGTTATATCGATTACCTGCCCCAATACATAGGACACTCCTTGATCCTGTATGAGTGATACATGCAGGTCTCCAGTTTTGATCCCGCCCGTCCTTGTGATAAAGCGTTTTTCCATTTGGTATTCATGTCGGGTTCCTTCAATGACTTCCCCGAGGTATTGCATATCGGTCTCATAATCTTCAGGGTGGGAAAAATCTTTAAGTGAACTCCATGGCCATGTTTCATCAATATAACCGATAAATTGTTTGAAAGCGGGATTGACCATCACCTTCGTCTCATCTAAGGTCATCACGAGCTGAGGAATCCTTGACTGATAGAAAACTTCTTTAAACAGACTGGCTGCCAGCATGATGTCACCGCCTTATTTCTTTTTGTCACTTACTTTATATCGAATAAAAATTGTATCTTTTTTTGTTGATGATCCCATCCAAGATAAGCAGAAAATTGCTTGTCCCCTTTTTTAAATCCGTCGATTCGATCTGACTTTCCTTCTTTTAACACTTTTTTGATAACGGCACCCGTAATCTTTTTGGAAAGGATTGTTTTTGAAATCGTAAAGCTGCATTTTGTTTTTTGGTAATTGCTGCAGCCGTAAAATTTTCCTTTGTCGATGACTTTGCCACCACACTTTAAGCAAGCACCCAGACTTGCTTTACTTCCCCGCTTTCCATATTTCCCATTTTTACGTTGTATGGATTCTGTATCAAGGCCCTCAAAATTCCAGGCTTTCGCTTCCTTTAATGCGTTTTGAACAAGTGAGTGACTCAATTTCTTCACTTGTTCCATAAACTCAGGAGCTGAAGCTTTTCCGACGCCTATCTGATGCAGGCGCTGCTCCCATTTTGCAGTCATCTCAGCAGAGGCAAGTACGTTTTCTCCTATTGCACGGATGAGCACTTTTGCTTTATCGGTTGGATATACGATGTTTTTTTGTATCGTGATATACTGACGATCTTTCAGCATTGTGATGATCCCGGCCCGTGTCGCTTCCGTCCCCAGACCTTCCGTTTTCTTGAGAACCCTCTCAAGTTCATCATTTTCTATATATTTCCCGGCTGTTTTCATTAAAGTAATCAACTGACCTTCAGTGTATCTTTTAGGAGGCTGAGTCTTGCCTTCCTTCATATTCACTTTTTTCACTATACCCTGGTCCTCCTCATTTACAGGAGGCAGCAGAGGTTCTTTTTCTTTATCATTCTCAATGATGATCTTTCTCCAGCCTTCTTGAAGAATCTGTTTTCCTTTGGAAACAAATTCAGCACGTCCATCGACAACTGTTATGATGGACGTGTAATTTATGACGGCCTTATCATGATGTGCAGCGATGAAACGTTTAATGATGATATCATAGATCTTTTTCTCATCCTGTGACAAAGAAGAAGGGTCAGTAACCTGTTCAGTTGGAATGATGGCATAGTGATCGGATACCTTGGCGTCGTTTACAAATCTCTTGTTGTTGATCAAGCTCATTTGAGGAGCCGGGATCCATTGTTGATAAGGTTCGAACTGCTTTAATTTATTGAGTATCTCAGGAAACGTCTCAGCTTCCCCTTTGGTTACATATTGAGAATCTGACCGGGGATAAGATACGATGCCTTTTTGATAAAGTTTCTGAAGTATATCCAGCGTTTTCTTTGGAGAAAATTTGAACATCTTATTGATAGTTGCTTGTAATGTTGAAAGATTGAACAGCATAGGAGGTGAAAATTCTTTTCTTTCCGTTTTCACTTCTGTAATCACAGCCGGTTTATCCTTACAGAATAAAGATATCTTCCTGGCAAGTTCCTCACTTTGAATTCGGCTTTCTCCTTCTCTTTGCCATGTGCCTTCATAAATGTGTTCCCCAAATTGAAAATCAGCCTTCACTTCCCAGAATGGTTCACTGTTGAATCGTTCGATTTCCTCATCACGTTTGACGATAAGGGCAAGCGTAGGGGTCTGTACCCTCCCTGCTGAAAACACGTCCGCCATGCCTTGTTGTTTCAGTAAAATGCTGTACACTCTCGAAGCGTTCATTCCAACGAGCCAATCAGCGCAGGCACGTGAATATGCTTCGTAATAAAGGTTACGAAGCTCATGTTCTTCTTTCAGTCCCCTAAAACCATTAATGATTGCTTTTTCCGTCAGTGATGATATCCACAATCTTTTAATCGGTTTCTGCACCCGTGCCATTGAGATAATGTTACGGATGATTAATTCCCCTTCACGCCCTGCATCCCCAGCATGGATGATTTCATTTACATCCTTATTATGAAGCAGCTGCTTGATGACTCCAAACTGTTTTGCTTTTGCCCTGGACAGTTCATATTGAAAACGTCCGGGAATGATCGGCAAGTCTTCCAGCGTCCACTTCTTCCACTTGCTGTCATATTTTTCAGGGGACTGCAGTCCAAATAAATGTCCGACAGCCCATGTAACATATGCACCCGTTGGAAATATTTCATTCGGATGAATTTCTATGTATCCTTGTTTCTTCCTATGAGGAAACGGCTTGGCTAAAGTTGCTCCCTGATCGGGTTTTTCGGCAATCACAACTTTCATAGAATGTCTCCTGTTCATGTTTATTATTTCTTCATTATAACATGTTTTCCCGAACCCTTGTTCTAAAGAACAAATAAATCCTTCCCGCCTCAATTAACATATATCCTTTTCATTTTAAATAAAAAGGTACAGCAATGATTTTGTTCATTACTATACCTCAAGTTACACTATTGACCCAGGTTTTCTAAGTTTCCTTTTATATCTTGAAGCTGATCAAACGTTCTTACGATCTCAAGATTTTGCAGCTCGCTCAAGCTTACTTCCCCTCTATCGATTTGGGACTGCGCCTCGTCGATGCCCTGAAGAGCTTTATTATTATAATCAATAACTCTCTCATGAAGATCTTCTGCAATGGATGGAGGAGTCAGATTGTTTATATCTTCTATTTCCGATTTCATGTCGTTCAGTCGTCTTTCTAATTCAGGTAAAGCCGAATTGTCTGCAGAAGCGTTCTCCACCAGGGCAGGAAAATCATTGGCAAACTGTTCAGCTTCGTTCAAGTAATCAGTCATTTCTTCTGCGTACGTTAAGCTGTTATTGGCCTCTTCTAATATTCCGCAGCCGGTAAGAAGGGATATTGAAAATAGTACTAATATAAATTTTTTCATAGCTCTCTCCTTTTTAATGCTTGATAATATTTAATACGTTTGACCCGCAGATAAGTTTCAACTTAAATCGGCTTACGCTGACTTACCAATTGAGTCGTATGCCAAAAAATAAAAAAAGAGCTGATATTGCACCAGCTCCTCTTAACTCCTTACTCGATAATTTGAAGTTCCTTAGGGAATTTGGTTAAGGTTTCATGACCGTCTTCCGTAATGAGTACATCATCTTCAATTCTTACTCCGCCGATTTCAGGTACATAGATACCAGGTTCAATTGTATACGTCATGCCTTTTTTTAGAATGCCGTCATTCAAGTGGCTCATCGACGGAAATTCATGGACGTTGATCCCAAGGCCGTGACCGATGCGGTGAGGGAAGTGATCTCCATATCCGGCTTCCGTGATGATATCACGGGCAATTTGATCCAGGTCTCCAATCCGGCTGCCCGGCTTACTGGCTTCAAGGGAAGCAAGCTCTGCTTTAAGAACCGTTTCATAAATTTCCCTTTGTTTGTCCGAAACGGATTTATAAGCAAATGTCCGGGTGATATCAGATGTGTACCCTTCAAGGACCACTCCAAGATCGAAAAGGACAAAGTCTCCCGCTTTGAGCTTTCTGTCTCCGGGATTGCCGTGTGGATCGCCTGCCTTTTCACCGAATAATACCATTGTTGAGAAAGACATTTCCCTGATGCCTTTTTTCTTCAGTTCATATTCGATCTTCGCAAGAACTTCCATTTCGGTTATGCCTTCCTTGAGGGCAGCGGCCCCTACTTCTACTCCGAAATCTGCCATCTCGGCAGCGCGTCTCATGATCTCGATTTCTTTTTCGTCTTTCACCACGCGCATATCGTTTAATTTATCTTCCAGATTGACAACCTCTGGTTTGTTAAACATGGATAAAAACGCTTCACTGCGCCCATATGTCAATACGTCCTTTTCAATTGCTGCTCTATTTCCATGCAGTCCACGCTTACTGATTGCTTGTTTAATGAAGTCCCACGGATCCTCATGGTCGGAGTATCCGATGACCTCACCTGCCCAGCCGGCGTCCTTTACTTGTCTGGCTTCCATTCCAGGTACCACCACAAATGGTTTAGCTTCCGGGAAAATAAATAAACCCATCAGCCTCTCATGGGGATCTGTATGAAAATTAGTCAGGTAAAACACATTCTCCGTTGAATTGATAAATGCAGCTTCTATATTCTCATCTTTCAACCACTGCTGAAACGTCTCTAATCTTTGTTGCATATGTTGTTCCTCCCAAAAATTCTTAGTTATATGTAATCGCTTATTATGAGCATATTCATGCTAACATATTTTTTTCTTTCCGTGAAATGTTCGCAATCAAACAATCCAGTGATAACCACAGGATACCCATCTGTTTTTTTGCAAAGGTAATGCTTTTCCTACCTCTTTCCTATAAGTGGTTGAGTCCTTATATGGTATAATTTTGATACACAGCAGATGTAGGGTGGGAGTGGCCACTTCCTGGCTAAAGGAGGTGGTGCCTATAGTGACAACGTATGAGGCTTTGACGCTAATGATTACATTCAGCTCTTTGATCGTCTCCATCATTGCCATTGTTATTTCGAATGACAATAAGAAATAACCCCACCCTCGTTAAGCGCCTGAACTTGGAAGGGCAGAGTTATTTCCTTTCTTTATTGGGCCACTGCTTTCCTTGCAGTTGCTGTGTGGCAAGAGACATCGGCGGCAACCGGTGTCTCTTTGTTATTAGTTATGCTCTATTTTCAAGATAGTATAGAAGTTAAAGAAAATCAAGAAGTATCAATGAAAAGGGATTTCTCTCCAATTGAAGAATATGTTAATGATAATATATTTTGATTGGAGGTAAATATGATAAATAAGACGATATTAGAGGCAACAATTGAAGATGCAGCTGAAATACTTAAAATACAAAAACTTGCTTATGTAAGTGAAGCGGAACTTGAAGGCAACTATGAAATCGAGCCTCTTCTTCAAACTAACTTGAGAGTCACATTCTCAAATTAGTTTGAAGAATGTAAAGATAATTGGTTCAGTACGTGCGAGGGAATACAATGGAACTTGTCACATCACCAAGCTCATGGTGCATCCTGATTTTCAAGGAATAGGTTTCGGGAAAGAATTAATGACAGCGATAGAAAAGGTTTTAAGGGCTCCCGATTCGAATTATTTACAGGCAGTAACAGTCTCAAAAATATAAACTTCTATATAAACCTCGCGTATACAGGCTATAAAAAAGAAGCTTAGAGGGATAGCCTCTATGCTTCAATGTTTCTTGCTTAATATACCGTTTCACTTGGTTTCGGTTTGCGGACGAATGCCATGATTCCCGCAATCAGGAAAAGCAGCCCGGGGATAAAGCCGAAGCCGATGGTGCCGACTCCTATCACAATGGCGGCGAGAATGAACATGATGCCCGAAAGAATCGGCTTTCTATTTTTAACAATCGTCAGAACGGCAATGAGGCCAAGAATGGAAGCTATGACTCCAATCAGGATAAGGTACCATCCCATTGACTCAGCAATCCCTATAATAAATGATGAATCCTGGGTTGTAATCGCAGGATCGCTTTCGATCATCTTTTCCATTTCTTCCATGACCATAGGATCGTCAATACTCATATTTGTCACGATCCCGATGATTGAAAATAAAGCTGATAGTACGATTCCGATAATTCCCATTACAACTTCTCCGGTTCTTTTAACCATTCACAACATCTCCTTTACGTGTCTTTCTTTAGATTATTTTTAGAGAACTCAAACATATCACGAATGTGATCATGCTTTCCTATGTAATTCTATCTTTTGACAATATTCTCCTTCAATAAAGCAGTAGTCCCATAATTCAGATAAATTCTTCAAAAGCTAGATATTTAATCTCCTCAATACGATTTTTTCAATAAGCCCCCAAGGAAGTATGCTTTTCAACATGATGGTTAGCCTAGTCCCTTTCCCTGCAGGTATCCTGAATGTGGTTATTTTACCTGTTCCAATGGCCCCGATGATGGATGCTATTTCTGCGGGATCTCCTAAACTGGCCCGGCCCGATTCTAATTCAGATTCGATTTTTTTCATATATGGGAAGTAAGGGGACTTTTTATCACGTGATTTGGACGACACCTTCATGCCTGTAGTCCATATATTCGTATGATATGAACCAGGTTCGAGTAAAAACACATCTATGCCGAACGGCTTCAGTTCCAGGCGGAGACTTTCACTGTATCCTTCCAGGGCATGTTTTGAAGAAACGTATGGGCTTAACCCCGGAAACCCGAAACGCCCGCTGATACTGCTCATATTAATGATTTTTCCCTTTCGCTGATTCCTCATGAATGGTAAAACTGCTTGAGTGACTGCCATCACCCCGAAAACATTCGTTTCAAATTGCTCCCTGTAATCTTCAAGACTGACTTCTTCTGCAAAGCCTCCAACCGCGAAACCTGCGTTGTTCAATAAAAGGTCTATCGAAGTGTATCCTTGAGCAAGTTCATTTTTGAATTTCTGAATGGATCCTGACGATGTTACATCCAGGGGAAGAATCGTGATGAACGAATGTACTCCTTTTTCCTTTGCATTAGCCAATAATTCCCCTGATTTAGTAATGTCACGCATTGTTGCCAATACTTGAAATCCACATTCGGCCAGTTCAATCGATGAAAGCAAGCCGAACCCGCTATTTGCACCCGTCACGATGGCGGTTTTTCTATTCATAGTCACTCACGTCCTTTAAGTCCTTTATATTCATCTGCCGGCTTTGAAAGTCATAGAAAAAAGGCGGCTTCATCCCATTGAAGCCGCCAAAATCGAGGATATGGTGTCAATTTCATATTTATACTACTAGTTTATCCCTTAACTTTCAAATGCATCATCAGGCTAAGAATGCTTCTCTGCTTCGATGCACAGAAGAGTGTTTTGATTTCCACACGAATTCATATATTTATATAATTTTAAGCATATCATGATATTCTCTATTCTGCAGGAACGGAAGCCACTTCCTCCCCTTCATTGTTGTAAAATGTTACAAGAGGCAAAGCCAGTTGTCCTCCGTATGTTTCTACCTGTAAAAAATAGGGATCATTACCTGTCTCAACCTTCTTAAATTCGATATTATCCCGATATTGAAAGTAAGCTGCCCCTGTTTCTTTTCGGTTACCATAAACCAGGAATTGACTGGTATTTAAATAACTCGATCCAAGTAAACCATCTTCTCCTTCTTCCACACTTACAAGTTCATAAAGTGGCAGCAGATCTGCCTCTTTATATTGAGCTAATCCAAGTTTAGGCTCATCTCCCTTTATTGAATATACAAGGAAGTATTGATCTCGGATTTTTTTTCTTAGAACAACACTGACTTCCTTTTGATTCTCCCTTATCAGATCTTTCAAATGCGTCTCCAGATTTGATTCAGCAGTAAGAACATCTCTTTTTTCAAGAAGATTGACAAGGAATGAACTAATGACCGCCGTCAGGATGACTGCCAGTATCGTCTTAGGAACAGCCGCATTCTTGACCGCTATCCTTTCATGTTCTTTTGTATGATATAACTTCACGTGAAGACCTCCAATTTCCCTTGTTTTCCCATTATACCAAATACTCGGAATTTCAGAGGTCTTTATTTCTGATTTTATAAAACAAAAAAATCAGCAGGGTTTATTACCCTGCTGAAAAAATATTACTGCTGATCGACTGGTACTACAGCGTTTTTAATTTCTTTCTTTAAGTCTGAAGTGTATTTAGCTTTTTGACTTTCACTCCAATTCAATAATTTAGCCATGATTTCGATGGCTGGTTCATGCCACTGCTCAACCCACTCACGGTCGAAGAACATTGCACCGGTTCTGCGGATAAAGAAGTCTACAGGCGTCGCAGCCATCTCTTCCTGTATTGCATATAGGAGCTGTGCATATAGGGTGACGGGCACCTCACTCACTTCGGTTGAGCCGCTATATGCATGAGCAAGCTTGAACACCTGATCGACGTTTGACCCGTACATGCCGGCAAGCTTTCGCCCTTCTTCCACAGTCAATCCATATTGGACGGCTTCCTTTGATTTTTGGTCGATAAATGCCGGTAGGTTCTTAGATCCTCCTACATGACCGCCGGATATCGGCATGTGCTTGGTTGCAGAAGCAGGAAATTTCTTTTTAACTTCTTCCTTTAGACGTTGCGATACAAGATCTACCACCGTTTCGGCCATCTTGCGGTAACCTGTCAGCTTTCCGCCGGCAATCGTGATGAGGCCGCTCTCTCCTTCCCAGATTTCATCTTTACGCGAGATTTCAGAAGGATCTTTGCCCTTTTCAAATATGAGCGGTCGGATACCTGCCCAGCTGGATTCTACATCTTCTTCCGAAACATTTACATCCGGGAACATATAGTGAATCGCGTTAAGGATATAATCCCTGTCTTCCGTTGTCATTTGTGGGGTCGCTTTGTTTTTGTCATAAAAAGTATCGGTTGTACCCACGTATGCTTTTCCGTCCCTTGGAATCGCAAATACCATGCGGCCGTCAGGTGTATCAAAGTAAACAGCCTGGCGCAGAGGGAATTTACTTTGATCGATGACAATATGCACTCCCTTAGTCAGACGGAGCTGCTTATTATTGGTGCTGTAGTCTTTTCCTCTGACTTCATCAACCCATGGACCTGCAGCATTCACGATTTTCGTCCCTCTTATTTCAATCGTGTCACCATTTAGAAGATCCTCGGCTTCTATGCCGACTACTTTTTTATTTTCGTAAAGGAATCGCTGGGATTTTGTGTAGTTGATGGCTGTTGCACCATGCGCAATCGCTTCCTTCATTACTTCGATTGTCAGGCGGGCATCATCCGTACGGTATTCAACATAATATCCTCCGCCTTTCAAACCTTCCTTTTTCACAAGCGGCTCTTTAGAAAGGGTCTCTGCAGAAGAAAGCATGGATCTTCTTTCATTTCTTTTAACACCTGCAAGATAATCATATACCTTCAATCCGATTGACGTACTGAATTTACCGAATGTACCGCCTTTGTGAAGAGGCAGAAGCATCCATTCCGGAGTTGTCACATGCGGACCGTTTTCATAGACGATTTCACGTTCTTTCCCTACTTCGGCTACCATTTTCACTTCGAATTGCTTTAAATAACGCAGTCCTCCATGAACAAGTTTAGTTGACCGGCTTGATGTTCCTGCAGCAAAGTCCTGCATTTCGACCAGTGCCACCTTCATGCCGCGCTTTGAAGCATCAAGTGCGATTCCGGCACCTGTGATACCTCCTCCAATAACGATGATGTCATAATGGTCGGAAGCTAATTGGTTTTTTATTTCCTGTCTTGCTGTACTTGAAAACGTCATAATGTATATCCTCCTAAATAACAATTTGTATAGGGATTAATAATTTCGACTCTGTTTATAAATGCACATTATAGTAAGTGTATATCCATAAAAAAAGAGACCAAAACTAACATTATGGATTTTCATCCATAATGAAGCTTGGTCTCTCTGGATCTCTTACCGATTTATTAACTTAAATTGATTATAACACAAACGAATCTTATTTAAAAGCCATTGCTGCCTTAACTGCTTTTTTCCAGCCTGCATACAATTCTTCACGGTTTTCTTTCGTCATCCCCGGCTCGAATTCACTGTCTTTCTTCCATTGTTTCGAAATTTCTTCACGATCTTTCCAATATCCTACAGCAAGTCCTGCAAGGTATGCAGCACCAAGAGCTGTCGTTTCATTGACCACCGGCCTTTCAACCGGAACATTTAAAATGTCGCTCTGGAATTGCATCAGGAAGTCATTTTTCACAGCTCCGCCATCTACACGGAGTTTTTTCAGTGCGATACCCGAATCTGCTTCCATTGCCGAAAGTACATCCCTTGTCTGATATGCGAGCGATTCCAGCGTTGCACGCACGAAATGCTCTTTCGAAGTCCCGCGCGTCAGTCCAAATACCGCCCCGCGGACATCACCGTCCCAATATGGAGTACCGAGTCCTACGAATGCAGGGACTACATAAACGCCATCAGTCGATTCTACTTTTTCTGCGTATATCTCACTATCTTTGGACTCTTTTAGCATGCGGAGACCATCACGCAGCCATTGGACGGCAGAACCGGCTACAAAGATGCTTCCTTCCAATGCGTATTCCACTTTGCCATCAATTCCCCACGCAAGGGTTGTCAGAAGGCCATTATCTGATTTCACGGCTTTATCTCCGGTGTTCATAAGCATGAAGCAGCCTGTACCATACGTGTTTTTACCCATTCCCTTTTCATAGCACGCTTGACCGAAAAGAGCAGCCTGCTGGTCTCCCGCTGCACCTGCAATCGGAATTTCCTGTCCAAAGAAGTGATGTGGGATCGTCTTGGCATATACTTCTGAAGAAGGACGTACCTCAGGCAGCATGGATTCAGGTACTCCAAGGATTTCTAGAAGTTCGCTGTCCCACTTTAACTCATGGATATTGTACATAAGTGTCCGTGAGGCATTTGAATAATCTGTCACGTGAGCCTTGCCGCCTGACATCTTCCAGATAAGCCAAGTATCAATCGTACCGAATAGGAGTTGTCCCTTTTCTGCTTTTTCCCTAGCCCCTTCTACATTATCCAGGATCCATTTCACTTTTGTACCCGAGAAATAAGCATCAATCAATAAACCTGTCTTTTCCCGGAATGTATCATTGAGGCCCTGTGTCTTCAACTCATCGCAAATCCCTGCTGTCTGTCGGGACTGCCATACAATGGCATGATAAATCGGAGTCCCCGTCTCTTTATCCCAGACAACCGTTGTTTCACGCTGATTTGTAATTCCGATACCTTCGATCTGCTCAGGCTTCACATTTGCTTCTGATAAAACGGTTGCAATGACAGAGAGGATCGATCCCCAAATTTCATTTGCATTATGTTCTACCCAGCCCGGTTTAGGAAAATGCTGAGTGAATTCTTTCTGGCTCGTATGGACGATCTCGCCCTTCTTGTTAAAAAGAATCGCCCTTGAACTCGTCGTCCCCTGATCCAATGATAAAATATATGTTTCCATGATGATTCCTCCCGTGAACTTAGTTTTCAGTTGATAATTTTTCTACTTTCTGAGATAGCGTTAATTTCCTGTCGCTTAAGTAAGCTGCACCCAGAATGGCTAAAGTAAGGATTGATACAACCCAAAAGCCGGTAGTCACTTTACCGGTGAAGATCGCTTTGTAAAACAACCCTCCGAATGAGCCCCCTAATGCAGGCCCTAAAACCGGGATCCAGGAATATCCCCAATTCGAAGTTCCTTTCCCCGGAATCGGAAGAAGAAAATGCGCAATCCTCGGTCCGAGGTCCCTCGCCGGATTGATGGCATAACCGGTTGTCCCCCCCAGGGAAATCCCGATTGCGATGATCAAAAATCCTACAATGAATGGATTTAATCCATCAGTAAAAGTATTCGCGCCAATTGACAATAATCCTACCACCAAAACAAATGTACCGATGAATTCGCTCAATAAATTAGAGAATACATGTGGAATGGCCGGCCCGGTTGCGAATACACCCAGTTTGACGCCGGGATCCTTCGTTGCATGCCAGTGCGGCAGGAAATGCAAGTACGTAATCGATGCCCCGATTATCGCTCCGATCATCTGGGCAAGTATATACTGCGGAACCTGACTCCATGGAAAATCACCGTTGAAAGCGAGTCCAAGTGTTACCGCCGGGTTTAGATGAGCTCCGCTGAATTGACCGACTGCATAAACACTCATGGCAACTCCGAGCCCCCATCCAAAAGTAATGACGATCCAGCCCGAATTATAGGCAAAGGATTTCTTCAAATTAACATTAGCACATACACCTGCACCAAAGATAATGAGTAATGCTGTTCCTACCACTTCTCCTAAGGATGCTGTCATATCTTTAACCTCATTTCATATTGGGATGTCTGTGAAGAGACCGTTTTCATAAATGGGTACAGTCAGTACTCTAACTTTATATATCCCGTTTTCTTCAATGGAAAACAGTTTTATTAAAAAATAAAAAAGAGACATACGAAACATGGCCCCCTTTAAAGGCATGAATTGCGTAAGTCTCTTTTTCTCTCTGCACAGTGTATTAACTTGGCTTCTATGTTAATACGCTTTGAAAACGTTGTCAACAGGAAATAATTCCGATATTAGTTTAAAAATGAGAAGTTACTTTTTATCAAAGTGCTTCCATAACGTCCGATCTGATGTTGTAATGGCAGTGGCGCCGGCCTCGATGGCTGCTTCCACTTCCTCGATTGTGTCAATGAGTCCCCCGGCAAAGATAGGCTTGCCGGTTTTTTCACGGATTTCTGTTATGATCTTCGGTATGACTCCCGGCAGGATCTCAATGTAATCCGGCTCCGTTTTATGAATCAGGTCTATGCTGCGCTTCATTGCGCTGGAGTCGATCACGAACATTCTCTGCGTGGCATATACACCTTTTTGCCGTGCTTTTTTTATCACATTCCCCTTAGTGGAAATGATTCCATATGGTTTCACTTCCTGGCAGATATACTCTGTCCCATACTCATCATTAGAGAGTCCGTGAATAAGATCGATATGCAGGAACATCTTTCGATTTTGTTGTCTTGCATATTGAAAAACACTTTTCAGCATACCCACATGAAGGTCCAGGAACACACCATATTCAAATGATGTCTCAAGCATCTTATCAAAGTCCTTCATTGACCTGACCGCAGGAAGAATTTTTTGCCCTTCGAAACTCATGAATATCACCTCCTGTTTATATATTTTGAAGTAGTCATTATTCCGCATGGACAACCGGAAAATAGGATGGTAAAAATTTATACATAACCTGTCTTAATGAAGCCAATAACCTTCAAAAATCAGATCATCCTCTAAAAAGTGAAAAACTTTTTACTCACTCACCATACAGACTTTTACCCCCGCTGATTCAAACACTTCTACTTTTTCTCTGTCAGATTCGTCATTCGTTATTAAGAGGTCGACCTTTGACAAAGGCAGATCCAATCCGGCAAACAAATCTACACCTAACTTCTGGTGCTCCATCAATGCAATATTTTTCTTTGAACGTGTCATGACCGTTTTGAGAAAAACAGCCACTTCCGTTGTTGAAGTACTTAAGCCCCGCACGGAGATTCCGCCTGCCGTAGCAAAATTTACGTCTACCGTGAACTGTTTTGTGTATTCATTGGCGAGGCTGTCCATGATATTACCGGATCGCTTCACCATGCCCCCTATCAAAAGGGTTTCAATATTGGTGTATTCCTTGAGGCGGTATGCGACTTCCAATGAATTAGTGACAACAGTATATGGGATATTCCTTGGCAGGTATGTAATCATGGCGTTATGTATGGAAGCTCCGCCTATGAATACAGTCTCACCTTCATTAATTAACCCTGCAGCTGCCCTGGCAATCGCTTTCTGGGCTTGGCTCGCTTCTCCATACCGTTCGTCAGGCATCTGAGGTTTATTCCTTGCTTTCGGATTTGGGAGTGCTCCCCCGTGTGTCCTCTTCAGCAGGCCTTCTTCTTCCATGATGGATAGGTCCCGACGTATGGAATCAATCGATACTTGGAATTCGTCTGCGAGATCTTTTGCCAGAACCCTGCCTATTTTTTCAACTTTCACGAGGATTTTTTCTCTTCTTTCTTCAGAAAACACCTCATCTCACCTCCTTTATGCATGTTTATTCATGATTTCAGTGCATACATATTCATATTATTTCTCTATTTGTAAGGGAAGTAAAGGTACATACAGGAAAAAACCGTCGAAATCATGATCGACAGTCAATATCTCCTTCCTACATGAAACAAAAAATAATCTATCCCAGGCTCTGGCTCTGGGCAGTATGCTTCATTATGTTTACTCCATCTCTATCCAGAAACGAAGGATTACATTGCCGTCCTCTTCGACAAAGTCATCGGCGGGTGTTCCACCATTGTTCAGGATCGTCCTTCTTGATGCTTCATTCCATCTGTCACAGACAACTAAAGTCTTATGGATTCCAAGTTCTTTTGTTTTTTTCAATGAAAGTGAGAGAAGCTTCGTCGCATAGCCTTTTCTTCTTTCCGTCGGCCTGATGCCATATCCCACATGCCCGCCTGCATTCAACAGAGATTCAGTTAATGCGTGACGTATATTGACAACCCCTATCACCCGATCATCTTCGCCAACCAGCCAATAAGTGGAATCAGGTACCCAGCCTTCCGGAAGATTCTCCCCTTTCTCTGCATCAAGCAATGATTGAATCATTTTATCAAAGTCTGTCGGGTCTTTCTTTATGACCCAAGGAACCATATCTTCCCCTGAATTTTTCCATTCCCGGTAAAAATCAAGGTATTCATCCCTCAATTCTACATTCGGTTTAACCAGCCTTACGATTTCCCCCATCTATTGTTCTCCTTTAGTAGTAAATTTAAAATAGTTTACCACGTTATGCGTTTATGTGGTAGATTTTTCTTGAAGTAAATTCCACTCAAACCAGCGCCCATGCCCATCTGTATCCCCAATAAGATGACAGTCCTCTTTTCCGTTGATATAACAATCCAAATGAAGCTGCCTGTCCCACATATTATTGTATAGATGAAAGATATCACGGTGACGGCCAATTTCTTTGATTTTGTCATAAAGAACTCTTTTTGCAGATTCAGGAATTTGATTGGCGACATGGGTATGAAAAATACAAATGACTTCGTTGTCGGGAATTTCTTTGATTTTTTCAGGGAAATGTTCGATTCCGTCACCTTCTATGAAATCAATATCCAGCTCTTTGATACTCTCGGCTGCAGCTGTAAATAAACTCCTCCTTTCTTCATGTTCCGGCCAGATAAGGGAAAGCAGCCACGGATGATCTTCTTTATGATTGATATGTAAGTCATATCCCGTCCGGGAGGCAACCGGGGGCGGTTCTGGATAAAGGACAGGATGATGATTTCCCTTTACTTCAGAACTGATCAGAATGCTGGATGAATTATTTCCGTATTCCCCATCATCAATGTCATATTGATAGCGGTATTGATCCCAGCCAAGCTGCAACCCTGCACTCGTTCCAATTTCCATCAAGGCAAGCGGTTTATTCGTCAATTCATGCATATAACAGAAAGCAGGGTATAGGTAGGCGCACCTTCTTACTTCGTTGGTTTGGACAAGCTTTGTTTGAAGGATGGGTATCAATTGATGCTTATTCAAAAGGCAGAATTGTTTAAAGTGGTTAAATGATTTCTTGACTGGCAGTGGGTCCTGTACGATGCTCGGATAATAGTTTCGCAAGTGATGGGAGGAGCCATTCATCAACAGGAAATGAACCCCGCCTAAAAACAGATTAGGAACAGGCTGGCCATCCCTGCAGTAAGTGCATAACTCCAATAGTTCATCATCAGCTGCTATTTTAATTGAAAGGTATTCATAAAGGGGGCTCGAATCCCTGCATTCCATTTCTGCAAATGTTTTAAAGCGCTGTGATATCTCTTGTTTATTCATTGGATGTGCCTCCCTAAAATAGGTATGATCCTCTTTTGGATTTCCTGCTGATCGTGATATTGGAACAGCCCGATTCCATTCCCCCACGGGTCTTCGAATGTCGCCCATTTCACGGGTACTTCTTTCCTTGAATGGATAATGAAATCTTCCACATTCAATAAGTGGATCAATCGTGCTTTTTCTGTTTCAATGTCAGCCACACCAAGTCGGAGCGGTCCGCTTTTTAGAGACGGTTCACCTTCTGCAACCTGAAGCCAGCACCCCGGAATGAGTTCCCATTCAGCAAATCCTTCATGAGGAACAAAGTCAGGCCCTCTATTTAAAAGTTTTTCATACCAATTTTGTCCTTCTCTCATGTTTGGAACACGGACTTGTATGGTCATTTCATAAATCATCAACATTACCCCTTTCCTGAACATGAAGGAGAACAGTGCTCACCGCACTGTTCCCTGCTTAATAATTTAAAACGCCCAATTCCCATCCCTGAATATTGCAATCCTGCTGCCGTCACTTAATATTCCGTCAATATCCATCTGGGAAGAACCTATCATGAAATCCTCATGAACAATGCTTTCGTTCAGCCCTTTTTCCTGTTTTTCTTCATCAGTGAGGTTATTGCCGTTTTTGATACATGTAGGGTAAGATGAACCAATCGCCAGATGATTGGACGCATTTTCGTCGAATAATGTATTAAAGAAGAGAACTCCAGTATCAGAAATTGGAGATCTGTGAGGGACAAGTGCGACTTCTCCTAAATAGGAAGCTCCTTCATCCGTTTCAATCATCTTTTTTAAAATATCTTTACCTTCCCGTGCCTCCATCTCAACAATCTTTCCATTTTCGAACCTCAGTGTGAGATCTTCTATCACATTGCCGTTGTATGCGAGCGGTTTGGTGCTTTTTACTATCCCGTTCACCCCTGTTCTGACTGGTACCGTATAGACTTCTTCAGTGGGCATGTTGGCGATGAAGTCGGTGCCTTCCGGGGTCTTGCTTGCCCCGGTAAGCCACAAGTGATCTTCATGCAGCTCAATCGTCAGATCGGTGCCCTCAGCATTGTAGTGAAGCGTTCTTATGTTCATGTTATTAAGTTCTTCAGCTTTCGCTTTCAGTGTTTCAATGTGGTTCTTCCACTCTGACACAGGGTCTTCAGCATCTATTCTGACCGCGGTGAAGATGCGTTCCCAAAGAGCTTCTACCCTTTTTTCTACTTCCAGCTGCGGAAACACCTTTGACGCCCATTTATGGGAAGGCATTGCGATGATCGACCAGCTAACGGAATCATTGTCAATCGCCTCAAAAAAATGGTCGAGTGCTAGGCCCTTTGCCTTTTCAAAATCCTGGATGCGATTAGGATCAATTCCTTTCAGTAAATCAGGATCAGGCGCCTCCACTTGCAGGAAGGCACCCTTCCGATCAACGACCCATTCATGCGCTTCGGCCAGCCAGATAGGGTACTCCTGAAAAGTTTCCTCAGGTGCAAGCTCATAATGTGTACGGATGATGTCTTCATCCTCCCACTGAACATGCACACTTCTTGCACCCGCCTTATAAGCATGCCGTACTACTTTTCTTACCAGTTCTTCGGTTCCAAGCGGTGCGGCCACCCATAAATCCTGACCCTCCTGCACATTTACACCAACTTTGACTGCAAGTTCTGCATATTGATCCAATTTCTGTTGAAACTCTTTATGTAACATTTTCTTTCTCCCTTTCTACTAAACTTTCAATCATTGATTTCATCTTTACCATTGTAGAGGGTAATGGTTCATGCGGATCAGCGATATCAGGGCTATCTTGATAAAACTCTGCAAAGTTTTGTCCTTTATATCTCGGGACAACATGCATATGATAGTGTTTCAATTCACTGAAGATCCCTCCATTCTGACAGATGGTGATGCCATCAGGAAGATAAATTTCTTCTATCGTTTTCGAAATCAGCTGTACGGCTTTCATAACGGCTATATTCATTTTCATGTCAAAATCCACGCCTTCTTCAAAGTGCTCCTTAGGGAGGATCAATACATGTCCTGGATTGAAGGGATCGTGATCAAGTATGCAGCTTAAAAAAGAATCTTCATACACCGTGAAAACCTTTTCCTCTTTGTTGGCCAGCCTGCAGCCAAGGCAATCCTGTTTATACAATTTCCGGCCTCCTTCAAAATTAAAGGGAATAAAAAGTTTTGATCGAATAAAATACTATTCGGAAACTTTACGTTTCTACTATCATAACACTTTATAGAAAGAAGGGTTGTAAATAATGGAAGTTTTGCGATTGGATAGCTCCCATGCGGAGGACTACCTTAAGCTTAGACTGGAAGCTCTTAAGACAAATCCAGAGGCTTTCGGGGCAAGCTATGAGGAAACTGCATCCAGAGAAAATCCGCTTAAGCACATCGCTGCGAGGCTTGATCAGAGAGAAAATTATACATTTGGTGCATACATCGGCGATTCATTATCCGGCATGCTTGTACTGATTCCTGAAACCGCTGAAAAAATGAAGCATAAGGCATCTATATTCGGTATGTATGTGACGCCTGAGCATCGAGGGAATGGGATTGCCAGAGCATTGCTTGAGAAAGCACTCTTACAAGCAGGGAATCTGAAAAGTATTGAACAGGTAAACCTGACGGTCGTTACCACTAACGATTCTGCAAAAAGGTTGTATAGCTCAATCGGGTTTCATAGTTATGGAACTGAAAAAAGGGCGATCAAATATAAGGGAGAATATTTTGACGAAGAATATATGGTTTTATTTCTTTAATACAGGAAAGAACGAAGAACCAGATATCTTCGTTCTTTCCTATTGGTCAATCTTCGGGATTGATGATTGCGTAATGCTGATGGTCTTCCCACTTTCCATTGATCTTCACATTTTTCACAAATATCCCCTCTTTGTGAAAACCTGCTTTCTCCAGTACTCTCATCGATGCGATATTTTGAAGCATCACCCCGGCTTCCACCCTGTGAAGCTTCAATTCTTTAAAGGCATAATCCACTGCAAGCCTCACCGCCTCCGTTGTATATCCCTTTCCATTATGCTTTTTTGAAAGAGAATAGCCTATATAACAGCACTGCAACGGACCTCTTATGACATCAGAAAGCGAAATATTGCCGATTAGTTCATCTGTTCCGATAAGGAAGATACCGAAAGCATAGTATTCATCCCTCTCCATTCTTCCTGCAGTCCGCTCCACCCGCTCTCTCTGAGACTGAATCGAATAGAAATCGTCATTCATCAAGGGCGAGAAATCCTTGAAAAAGTCCCTGTTTTCAAGCTCAAATGAGAGCATGGCATCTGCGTCATCAAGATAATAAGGTCTTATATAAATGTTGTTTCCAGTTCTTTTCATTTGATTAATTCCTTCCATTAAATGACATGGCTTAGCTTTTCATAATTTTCACTTTGGAGTGGTAAGGTTTCAGCAGCCTGAGTATTGTTTCTTTTTCTTCATTCTCAAATCGTCGACTCCATTCGAACATCTTCATTAGCATGCGAAGTGTTTGTTTGTAGTTTCCTTTCTTGATTCCAGCTTTTTCTTCTATAAATCTTTTGATAATACGGAAGGTGCGTTTTTGTTTAGGTGTATCCAGTAAAATGATGAGGTCTGATTGTTCGAGACTTTCCCTCATCCATTCCTGGTGATGCACGCCTTCGACGATCCAGGATTCCTGGTACACGATAGAATGAAGGATGGCCGTCCGCTCTTCTTCCGACCTGCGCCGGTCTCCCTTTTCCCTTCGCTCCCACATGATATTATCCAGTTCATAGTATGCTATATTCATATCATCAGATAATTTTCTCGCTAAAGTAGATTTACCGCTGGCAACAGAGCCAATGATGTGGATCCGTTTAGAATTGATACTTTCTTTCTTTCTAAACATGAATATAGTGTTCCTTTCCAATCTCCGTATCTTCCTGGATTACCACTTTGTAAACATATACGCCTCAAGTTAACTGTGTTCTATTTAAAAAATTGCCTTATAACTCCTTTGCCCCCAGAAACATTAACCTCTGCACAAGCACCGTTGACAAGCGTCACTTGAGGAGGCTGGTGTCCACAGTCAATATCATAGATTACAGGGATCCCAAGCTCTTCCGACAATTCCCTGTAAACGTCTTCTACAAGATAGCCATTTACAGGAGTATTCGCGGCACTTCTACCAAAGATGATTCCGGAGCAGTGATCAAACCATCCTGCCATTTTCATATGGACCAGAGCGCAGCGCAGCCCGGTCGTATTCAATTCACAATTTTCAAAATACCATAACAATGGTTCCCCGTCCGCAAATGTCTCATGAAATGCTTTAACGTCCCCATAAGGTGTGCCTGCCAGGTGATGAATAATATCAATGCAGCCGCCAAGCAGTCTTCCTTTAAGGTTTTCATCTTTATTGCTGACGGTTTTCCATTCTGTTTCATGGGTAAGGTGAAAGACACATGGAGATGGATTTTCGTGCTCCCATTGATCTTGATATTTAATAGAAGATGTCTGAGAAATGGATTCTCCACGCTTTGTGGTCAGTACTTTCTCCCACATCGCAGTCGTCTCGTCCCAATATTCTCCCCTTAAATCAATGAAATTCGTGCCATGAGCGGTGGCGATTCCTTTTTTGAGTGTAATCGCGAGAAGCAAAGGGCTGATATCTGAATATCCCAGTACCCATTTAGCCTTCATTTTTTCAAAATCAAGGAACTCAAGAATTTCAGTAAGAAGCTCCCCTCCCCATGGTGGAATAATAGCTTCAATCTCGTCATCCCCCATCATCCCCATGAATTCTGATGCCCGCTTTTCTGCACTTGCAGCCCTCACTTTTTCCTGTGTCCACACAGTTTCTCCAAATGATACGGTATATCCCTTTTCTTCTAATCTCTGTTTTGACTGTCTCAATAAAGGGTGATAGGCAGAAGACACCCCCGATGAAGGTGCGGTGACGCCTATTTTTGAATGTGTATTTAAAACTGGATACGTTATCATTTGTTTACCTCCCAATGCGTTTTTAGAATTTTAGCAGATTAATTGATGGGTAACAAGAATTATTTTCCATTAATATTAGTTTTTAAGTAAGATAAACCTTTCTTTATCCGATTCTGATTCAAAGCTATGAGTCTCATCTTCACAGGAGTTCTGCTTCCTTTGATAACGGTCATGTTCAACGAGCCCCGCTATGCATTTCGTGATGCCGTTGAGCAGTAAGATCGTCACGGTGAAACACAGCAGCGGCCCCATGAATATCCACCACGAGAGACCAAGCTCCTTATAGCTTGTTCCCATCATCCCGGACCATTCTTGAATGAACGGCTTTGGGGGATGACAAAACGGGGTGTAACATACATCGGTCCCCCCGAAATAAAGGGTGAAAAAACCTAAGTGTGCAATGATCAGAAGCATCTGGATGACGATTTTTGGATAAATGATAAACAGACGCATCTTCAAATGAGGGAACACATGTTTATAAAAAATGAATAATGGGCTCCCCCCCAATACCCTGGCAGATGCAATAAATTCTTCGCTGAGAATCTGTTCCGTTTCGTTCGATATAAGAATGGATGTAGTCGGAACAGTAATGAGAGCGAGTACAAGTACTTCTATAACGATTCTTTCAGAAAGGGTAGTTGTGAATCCTTCCATCGGCTCCCATATGACCGGGTACAAAATGTTATAGGCGATAATGGACTGAGGGATGAAATAAAATGCTGTAAAGAATTTATGGGCAAAAGATTTTACCCTGAACTTAGAAAAGCCCCCGAATATACCAATTCCGAATGCAACAATGAAACTTAGGAGAGAAATGATAATTGCAGCCCCGATTGTATAAATTGCACCTTCCAGCAACTTATATCCGATGTCGTACCCTTCGCGGTCAGTCCCAAAAGGAAATTGCCATGAAGGGGCAAAAGGTGCATCCCCTATAATCCTGCCATCATCATTCCGAAGAAGCAGCATTTGTGGAATGTCGTTATCAGGAAGCAGGTTGTATATAAGACTGGAGATCAGGAGCAGGAGAATGGAACTTGTACATATAATCAAACCGATCCGATAAAATGCAGCTGTCTTCAAAGGCTCATCTCCTTTCCAGTCTTATTAAGGATTAACACTTGTAATAGTTTTAAACACAGGTAAAGCGGAAGAAAAAGCAGGATCGAGGCCACTGCAAAGATTGAAGGGGTATTATAAGTGAACAGGAAAGACGTTATGCCAAAAACGTTGAATAAATACTCAAGGATCAATAGATTGGAGATCATCATCCAAGCAATCTGCTTGCCGTGATATGTAAGGCTGACCAGGACATTTCTCATCATATGGATAAACAGGATCCTGAATTGAGTAAGCCCTTTGCTCTTTGCCAGTTCAACATATGGCTTTCCCTCTTCTTCGCGGAGAAATCCGACCATATTGCTGAAGAAGAAGAATGATGGAAGTACACTCAATGTGACGGCGGGAAGCAATATCACCTGATTTTCCCCGACAGCCGCAGTATCAATCAGGAGAAGACCGGTCTTCTTGAAAAACCATATGATTGACAATTGGGTCAAGATGATAATGAAAATATCGGGTAAAGATCCAATTAAGAATGAGAATGCTTTTACACCCTTTTTAAATAACCTGTTCATAGAGAAATAAAAGGTTAACAGAATGACAGAAAAAAATAATGCCAGTATTAATGATAGAAAGAAAATGCGTGCACTGCTCCAGTATGCCAGGAAAAGAATAGGGAATAACTCTCTCTCGATATCAGAAATCGGGTTAACGTAAACAAGGTCTCCTGGTGACAGTAAATCTTTGAATACTTCCCCAATTTGCCTCATATAAGAGAAAACTGAAAGTGATTGGTTTTCAAAAAGTACTGAAGAGGCACTCACAAAGATGATACCGGTTATGATAAGTAAAACCTCTCCTGCCATAGATATGATTTTTTTGGGCATTAGCTTTCTCCCCCTTTCTGACTTTTACCCACACTAAATAATGGTAACATTTTACTTTTATATAGCAATACTTTTTTACAATTTTGTGACTTCTTGAATCTCATCTAAATTTCATGATTCTATGGTAAACTAATTTAGTTGTGAAAAATTCACTTGGAGGTACTGGTTTGAAAAAAGTCACATTGAAAAAGAATTTATCTGCAGCAATGATCTCACTCTTGGCGTTGTCCTCTTTTGGGGGAACCGTTCATGGGGAGTCCAAAACAGGGATCAATGCAGATGCGGCAATCTTAGTAAATGCAGAAACCGGAAAAATCGTTGATAAATATAATGAAGATCAGCCGCTCGGAATTGCCTCGATGACAAAGATGATGACAGAGTATCTTGTCCTTGAAGCAATCGATAAGGGAAAGATAGAGTGGACGGATACGTATAAGATAAGTGATAAAGTATATCAGCTTGCCAATGCTCCCGGCTTGAGCAATGTGCCTTTACGTGCAGGAGAAGCTTATACAATAAAAGAACTATATGAAGCGATGGTCATCAAATCCGGAAATGGTGCGGCCATTGCACTGTCAGAAGCGGTTGCCGGCAGCGAAGGAGAATTTGTCAAAAGGATGAATGCCAAAGCGGCTCAGCTTGGAATGGAGCATTATAAATTTGTCAATTCAAGTGGATTGAGCAATTATGACATGCTCGGCATGCACCCTGAAGGGACAGATGTAGATGATGAAAATATGGTATCTGCAGAAGATATGGCGACACTTGCGTATCGTTTGATCAAAGACTATCCTGAAGTTTTGAAAACATCGGGTACGAATTATAAGTACTTCAGGAAAGGAACGGATGAAGAGTACTTGATGAAGAATACAAATGCACTTCTGAAAGACCGTGCGTATTCTTTTAAAGGGGCAGATGGCCTTAAGACTGGAACGACACCTTTTGCGGGATCGACATTTACCGGTACCGCCGAACGGGATGGAGTGAGATACATCACCGTCATTCTCGATGCCAAGGATCAATATGGTCAGCCTAGCAGCGCTGAACGATTCATACAAGCTTCAAAGATGCTCGATTACGGTTTCACTCAATATGAAACAGCCCAATTCACCCTTGAGGATACAGAAACCAAGGATGCACTTCCCGTTCAAGATGGTAAAGATGCTGAGGTTAAGATCAGTGTGGACAAGCCAATAAAGGTCCGCATGACGAAAAAAGAAATTGAGCAGGCAGACGTTGAGTTGAAATTGGATGAGGACAAAATGGGTGAAGATGGCAAACTCCTGGCGCCTGTTAAAAAAGGAGAAAAAATTGGAGAGCTGGTGCTAAAGAACGATAAAAAGGCTGAATATATTTTAGATGGGCTCCAACAAGATCAGAAAGTGAATGTGTACGCTTCTTCCGCTGTTGAAAAAGCAAATTGGTTTGTAAGAAGTGCCAGAAATATTGGCGAATTTCTCAAAGATATATTCTAATAAGCTGAATCTATCAAGCGTCTAAGAGAAAACAGTTGCTTTCTCCTGTGAATCATGACAAGCTTACTAGGTCAGTATTCTATAAAGAAGGTGAAATAATGATTGAAGTTAAATTATCCTCGATTAGTGACGGGGACTTGAATAGAGGGGTTTTCGCCAAGAGGGATATATCAAAAGGTGAGCTCGTACATGAGGCTCCTGTGCTCCCGTACCCAAACGAAGAACATGAACATATTGAAAAAACGTTCTTGGCAGATTATGTTTTTGAATATGGCATTAATCATACGGCTCTCTTGCTGGGCTACGGTATGCTGTTTAACCATTCGTACACACCAAACACAATCTATGAAATAAATTTTGATCAGCATACATTTGATTTTTACGCATATAAAGACATCAAAGCAGGTGAAGAACTTCTTATCAATTATAACGGGGAAGTTGAAAATGATACTCCGCTTTGGTTTGATAAAGAGGATCAGTCTGAAGATTGATTCCTTTTAAGGGGGAAGGGCTTTGAAAAGCCCTTCCCCCTCTTTGAGTTATACTTGTATTTCAAGTTTTTCGAGAATACGCCGTTTTCTATAGAGCATCCGCCCGGCTTCCCCTATATCATGCATCATCGATTTATTAATAAAAGATCCAAATAGGATTCCTGCTATCGGAATCATTTGAAAGAGCTTTTTCCATCCAAAATTATCTCTGAAGCTGACCATTACCTCCCTCCAGCCCTGCAGCTGAGAAATGGCCTGGTCTCTCTTATTTGGTGAAGCCTGGTTGAATTCCGACAGCTCCTGTAGAATGGCCTGTTTACCAACGACGTCGGATGACACGAATTGAAGGCATTTAATGATAAATACCCTTTCACTCGGCTCATTTGGATCGTATCCATAACTGAGAGCGATTTCCTGCAGCGTTTTCAACGAGATTCCCAAAATAAATGGGATATCAATGCTTAATGTAAGAAACCCTCCGATTCCTGTAGTAGCGCCTTGCGTCATGGCAACTTTCTTGCGGGTTTCGACAATCGCTTGACTGACATCATCCATCACCTGGAGCGGCATCTCTTTCACCGCATGAATTCCCATTTCTTCATTTCCGGTTTGTTTCTTTATTCTATTCAACACTTCTTTTTCACTTGTAAGATAACTTCCTCCTTTTTGAATGTAACTCCCGATTTCATCCAGGGCCTGTCCCAGTTTTTTATGCACCATCTTCGGCGTTATCCGGTCCAGAATCATGAAAGGCACCCTTCCGATCTTTTCCCAGAACCATAGTCCTTTCTGGTCTTTCTCCCATTTAGCCACTGTTTCAAGTTCTTGTAGTAGATATTCCTTCGTTTCATATTGGATCATTTGTGGTCTCCTTAAGTCTTATGTAATCTTGTAATTGTATCTCATTTCTGCAGGTGATTTCTTATGTATGTATTTAAGTTTAAAAAAAGATACATGTCAGTAAGAACATGCATCTTCCCTATCCTTATAGGCCGCCCCCGAACCAGCTGCTTGCCTTTATTCGCTCCTCTTCTTGAATCTGCCGCTCATTGACAGTTGGATCGTCTTGGAAGGTTGAGGTCCTGCGTTTTATTAATGAGCTTAAGACGCCAAACAATATGGCGATTCCGATGATGAACCAAAGCATGTGAATACCTCCCTTGGTACATTTTTAGCTTTCTTATTATTTATATACGAATGGAGGGTGGAAAAGTTTCAATTAAGATGATTTGAACTTCGAGATTTCAGATTATATACGCTTCCTCAAACACAACTTCGGATTAAACAATGACACCCTCCTAAAGGTGCAAAGGTTAATGATTTCCGTGCTAAACGTCGCTTTCCGCTGGCGGTTATGACATGTACCTCTAAGCCCTGGAGCTGGACACATCTCACCTAACACGCTTCTCCCGCAGAAGTCTTCTTTTTGCACTCCATTTAATCGCTGGATATAGCCAATCATAATAAATAAAAAAACCTGAACTAACTTAGAAAGCAAATTAGTTCAAGTCTTATTTATTCTAAAAAATTTTCATTCCAGCCTCTTTAATTAGACTAACAACTTGTGTCTCGGTTCTTATGTTACTCTGTTGCTTCATTAGTTTCTACATCCTCATTATCCATTGTACGGACTTCTCCTTCTATGGATGTATCCAGCAGGCCCTTTTCTTCGGCTTCTTTTTTTAGTTCAAAGTATTTGTCCATAATTCGTTTTGCTATCGTTTTATTGACAATGGGATCTTTGTTCAAATGGGACCATGGCACCACTACCGAGTAGGCTATTTCCGGATTATCAAATGGTGCATATCCAATTAGTGTAGTGTTATATGTCAGTACTTCACCAATATATTTTTCTGCAGTTCCTGATTTGGCTGCCGCATTGTATGAAGCATTCCTAAATTGATCTCTTGCAGTTCCCCTAGATCCATGAGCAACTTGGTAGAAACCATTTTGAACCTGTTGAAGCTCCCTTTGAGAAACGTTTATTCTGTTTAAGACCTTTGGTTTGTTCTCATAAACGATTGGTCCAATTCTGTTTTCGGAACGATTGGGGTCGCGTATTTCTTTCATGATATGTGGTTCTATTCGATATCCCCCATTTGCAATAGCAGAAACATATTGTGCCAGCTGCATAGGAGTATATAAATCATATTGGCCGATTGCTAAATCCAGAAGTAAACCAGGTTTTCTTTCCGGTCCCTTGAGACCATAGGTTTCACCAGGCAAGTCAATCCCGGTGTTGACACCTAGCCCAAATTGGCTGTAATGGTTTCGCATAATGTCAAAAGCTTTCTCATCATATCTTACAGTTGGTTGGTTATGAGATGTAGATGCATTTGCTATTTTTAATGCGGTTTTAAACATGTAAACATTTGATGATATCTCCAAAGCTTGAATGTCATTTAAATATTTACTTCCTTGTGAAGCATTAAACCATGAACTTTTCTTCTCACCGCCGATGTTCATGGGAGCATCAAACTGAGTTTCCCCGATACTCAATTTCCCGGTCATATAACCGGTCAAAACCGTTGCTCCTTTAACTGCAGATCCAGCTTCATACGCTGAAGTGAAGGTGCCGAGAGCGTAATCCTGCATCTCCTTTTGACCATCTGTATTCTCAGTATATCTCTTCCCTACCATTGACATGATTTCACCCGTATGAGGATCCATCATCACGACAAATGCCCGATCCAGAAAAGGGGATTCCCAATATTTAGCTACCTGCTTCCCCAACTCCTCCTCAACGATCTTCTCAACTTCCTTCTGCAGCTTCATATCGATCGTCAGGACGACATCTTTGCCGCTGTGGCCTTCTTTGACAAGCTGTTCTTCGAGGACGCTTCCCTTTTTCGTGATGTATTCAATTTCTTCTTTTTGTCCTTTTAAGACATCTTCATACTGTGACTCAACATAGCTTGTGCCCACCCGGTCATTCAGTGCGTACCCTTTTGCAGTGTAGGAGTTTACTAATTCGCTTGGAAGGCCTTCTTTGGAAGAAGATACTTTTCCAAGAATCGACCGGAGGGTATCTCCAACTGCATAGGTGCGTTTCCAGTCAGTTGTGACATTGACACCCGGCATTTTAGCGAGATTCTCACTTACCCTTGCCATTTCCTCGGTGGTAACCCCTTCATTTTTTATTATTTGAGGGGAAAGGGCATAGCCCGTGTTGAACTCCCTGAAAATCGCCAGAACTTCAAGTTCGGCTTTGTTAAACGATTGGATATTTTCCTCGGTGATTCGATCCAGCTGCATTTGATAGATATTTTTATACACTTCATCCTTGGTTAAATCTTTGTTATCTTCCAATCTCTTAATTTCTTCTTTTGATACCAGTTTTTCAGCTTCTTCAGGGTGGGTAAGAAGCCAGTAATCCTGTCTGTCACGATCGGTGATTTTTTCTGTATTCATCTTTATCAGCTGTGCCAGCTTCCTTGCAACTTTCAGCATTTCATCCGGTTTCGTCGACTGAGTCCGTGTATAGGTGATCGCATTCATAGGGATATTGTCGACAATGACATTCCTATAGCGGTCATATATTTTCCCCCGGGGCGGACTGCCGTTATTCGCTTTTACATTTTCAGTGCGCTCAACTTCTTTCAGATAGTCATTGCCGTTTACAATCTGGACGATTCCAAGCCTTAAGATCAATAATGTAAATAACACAAACACAGCAAAGAACAAAATGTTCATTCTGAATGGCAGTGGATTTCTTTTTTTATCTTTTTGTTTTTTCCCCTTCAATATGCAAACTCCTCTGTGTATGTAATCTATAAATCCCTGCCTTCATTGTACCGAAAAACCGGCTTATTATCTACCTTGTTTTTCCATTAATGGTTGAAATAGTGGATATCTGTAAGTATAAGTAAGTACATTATTCATTATTGTGATTATAAAAAACTTTCATAAAAATTATATTTTGATTGTCCGCAAAATTTGTCGACAAAGGGGTGTAGACAGCGCGTTTTCTTTCTCTTACAATAGGATTTGAATTTGAATTGATACAGAGAATAATGGGCCAAAACTCTCCAAGCAGACTTGGTAACTAGATGATTGAGAGGTTGAATTGCAACGATGTTTAATAAACTGATGTGCAGATTCGGTATCGGATCAACAAAATTTGATTTGGTTTTGACTAAAAGAGATTACCGCCCCGGTGAAGTGATCCAAGGAGAATATGAAATTATCGGGGGCAGGATCCAACAGAAGCTGAAGCGTATCGAAACTGAGCTATTGCAGTTTGACCACAACAGTGAAAGCTCATCAGTCCTTCACTACAACACCATTTTAAGTTCTTCCACCATGAAAGCGAACGAACTAAAAAGAATCAGTTTTTCATGCAGATTAGCGGATTCATACCCGCCCAGCAGCGAAGCAATCTCTTACAAGCTGGTCACCCGCTTCGTTTTTGATGATGGCATAAATAAAGTAGACCACGATGATTTCAGAATAATAGCTTAGCAGTTTAAATCCTGCAGAAAAACCGTTCAGCATGCTGAACGGTTTTTTGTTTACAGTTTCTTGAATAAAGCTGCCATTAAATCTGATAATCCAAACACTTCCGAAGTGTTATCCTGATCGATCATATTCCTTATTTCCACAGGTTCATAACATGAAAATATACGTTCTAATCTAGCCTTGTCATACCCAAGCCCTCCTTGGAGGGATCCCAATCTGTAAACCTCCCAATCGGAAATGACAGCCCCTCCAAATTTGCCGCCGGGGCAAAAAGTGGTAAGTCCAAAGTATCCGCCCGTCTTCAATGCCTTGTTGATTACATTGGTATAGCTCAATCTTCTATGGGGTGCAATATGATGAAAACACCCTGAATCATAAACAAAGTCATAGGCTCCTTCTGCAATCTCCAGGTTAAAGATATTGTTATGTATAAAGTTAATGTGTAAACCGTTTTCAACTGCACGTTCCTCTGCCCACTGCAGCGATGTGGTTGAGAGATCGACCGCATCCACTTCCCACCCATTCTTTGCAAGGTAAAGAGCATTTCTTCCCGGACCGCATCCTAATTCAAGGGCTTTACCTGGTTTAAGAATTCCATTAATGTGATAAGACACTAGATTCTCATCCGGAACATTCTTGAAAAATGGGATATCTCTATCCCTGTCCTTGTAAAAATCAGTCCAAAAACCTTCAGGTTCTCTTAATAATGAATCAAGCATTTCAAATAAATCCTCTTGATTATAAACCGTTTCTTCCATCATGACACTCCCCTCACTGGTATAATCCCATTTTATCTCTATTGTTACATATTATGGTTACCGCGACTTTACATTTGGATTAATTAGAAACATGATTGTTTCGATCATTCTTAATAAAATCGATAGTTAGAAGGGCTTTCTCATAGGCTGGGGCAGGGGCAAAGGATAAATGAATAGTAAGCCCCGTCATTACCGTCAAACTTCTTCAACGCCTTTTCAGAGACTTTTAAAGTCATCATTTTGGAAGCAAAACACCTCAAATATTACAAATATTTCATTAACATCACAAAGGTCACTACTCAAATAAACTGACAGCAAGCACACTGAAAATACAGCCTATAAGAACTAATAGTGTGGTCACAGTATTCACCTCTCATTCTCGCCACATTCAACTTCTACGGAATGCTTACCTAATGAAAATCCTTCGAACAATCTGCCTCCATATGGCTTCAATACTGAATCTACCAGCGATATCACCTGTCCCTTTTCCCCTGTTTGATAAAATGCGGAGAAGCTCTCTATGAATTTTTCTGCGAATACAGGATTATAAGCATTCAATGCCCGTATAATCCATTTTGAGGAACCGATCCAATGCCTGTTCGTTCTTAACACAAACTCGTGCAGGGATTCAGCCAGCGTTCCGGCAATGAAAATTGTTTCACCATGATTGGTGCTGCCTATAAAGTCATCAAGCAGATCGGTAAGGAAATATCTTTTCATTCTTATCATAGATGAATCCCATTCAGGGGGCCGCTCATTTAACAATCCCTCAGCTTGTTCTTTCAGACGGCTGCTGTAACCATTATCTTTTATGACAACTGCTTCAACAACCATTCTGGGCAGGGATGGCCTAGCCCTTTCGCAATCGCTCTTGAAAAAATCAATCAGCGTTTTCTTATTATGGACGAAAACTTCTATCGGCCAGTCGTATGCAAAAAGTGACTCACGATAAGCAGAATGTATACTTTCATCAATGATTACAATATCCAGATCTGAAGTGTCTGTCGCTTCCCCTCTGATGACGCTTCCTCCTAATAAGACGATTTCACTAGTAAAAAAGTTTTCATCACAGAACAATTTTGCAGCTTTACACGGATCCATTCGATTTTTATTCATTTAAACATCCCCTCTCGGTTTATTCGAGTTAACAAATAGTCATTTTCTCTCACTCTCAATATTGAGCCTAACTCCCTCGTTTGTTTTTTCTTTTAATGGGAAATATGGATGTAAACAACAAAGGAGGTCCCGCGATGAAAATCATTAAGCTGTTCAGCAGTCTGTTAATTGTTGGTCTGTTACTTGGAGGATGCGGCGGAAACGATAATGCTGAAGAAGTGAAAGAGATTGCCCCTGACAAAGAAGAAGCCACCCCTGGTACCGGTGATGAAAAAACGAATGATGACAATACTAAAAACCTGACTGCAAGTGTGGAGGATACCAAGGGCTCCCTGGAAGAATTATCGATGACACTGACGAATACTCCTGAAGAGGCAAAGAAATTAAATGAACAAGGTTCTAAAGTAGAAGAAAAGTGGGACCAAATTGAAAAACAGGTAGAAGATAACTATCCTGACGATTATGAGAACATTGAGAAAAGCCTATACCCTTTAATTGAAGAAGCAAAAAAAGATACACCTGATGCCGAAAATCTAAAGAACTTGACAGAAGATACAATGAATAAAATGAATGAGTTTCTGGAAAAAGTTAAAAATCAATAATTAATCAGGCCGCAGCAAGGAATAAGATAATCTTGCTGCGTTTTTTTATTTTAAACGCTCAATATCAAGAACACTTTTCACTATGTAAGCAGGATTAAAATCCAAAGGAGGATTCAATTCATCAGGGTTTATCCATAACGTATCCATGCCTGCACGATTAGCCCCGCACATATCAGTATAATAATTATCACCTATAAAAAGAGTTCTCTCAGGCGAAATCCTGAACCGTTCAAGAGCATGGCGGAATATTTGAGGCTGTGGTTTGCTGTATCCTATTTCTTCAGATACAATGATTTGCTCGTCATTAAAAATGTTATTTAATTCAAGCCGTTGTACTTTTTTATAAGCATTATAGCTTGTACCATTCGTCACAATTCCTACTTTGAATGAACCTTTAATCTGTTCTATAAGCTGCTTAATCTGAAGATCGGGAACAATATTCTTAAGATAATTCCCATGATAGATTTCATTGATGGTTTCAATTTCTTCCTTTCCGGCATTAACAGAAAATTGATTGAAAGTCATTCTTAATCTTTTTAAACTTAATTCTCTAAAACTTATTTTGTTAGACTGGAAGTCTTTCCAAAGCTCCTGATTAATTTTCAAGAAAGTACTTATAAATGATTCTTCATCAACATGTCCCAGACCGTTATGACATTTCACAATATCTCTGATGGCTTGCTTGTAACAGTATGAGTGATTAAATAATGTATCATCAAGATCAAATAACAAGGCATCGTATTTTTCTTTCAGCAAATGAACGAACTCCTTGAAGATTTTATATTTATTAACAATCCTTCTGTAATTTCGCCTTCATCACGAACCTGTGGGTTTTCACTTCGAAAAAGCCAACTGACTGAATCGTTTCATGTATAGAATAAAGTGCATCCTTATAACGTTCAATTGAAAAATCCGGGACTTGCCAAGGAATTGCTTTTAAGTAGTAAACGAGCGCACCGATATCATAAAATCGCTGATATGGTTCTTCTTCCTTACATTCAAATACATCGAACCCTTCCCGTCTCAATTCCTCACTTGCATTTTGAAGATTCCAATGAAGGTACTCCTTATTTACCGGGGCACCCAGTGCTTGATTGATTCGAGCGCAGTCGTTCCCTCCCACCTGCTGAGTGACGAAAATCCCGTCAGAAGTAAGTACCCGTCTTACTTCAGCTGGTGAATATTCTTCATGTTTATTAATGATAAGGTCAAATGCACCATCTCCAAATGGAAGCAAATTATCTTCTTTAACCTCTTTTACTGCGACCCCTAATGGTTGAAGACGCTGTTTCGCTATAGGTAAATTCGGAGCATACCCTTCAGTTGCATAAGTTACAGAAGGCAGCGGCTGAAATTTTGTGAGCAATTCCCCTCCCCCTGTTCCCATATCCAACATAGATGTAACCTTACGTATGTATGGAATGACGATGCTCCCATAAGACCAGCTCAGCATCCCGTTATCCATCCTTCCTGATTCCGTAATATATGAAAAATCCCAACCTGAGAAATGTTCTTCTATATCGTGTAGATGATGTTCAAATAATTCATTCATACCGGAAAACCTCCCAATTTCTTCTATAATATTATTATACCAATAACAGCCAGATATTGGATGTATATTCCTTTAATTTAATTGATGAAATTCTAGTAAATTTTACTATATGCTGATAAATAAGCAGTTCTCAGGTCATGGTAACAACTACCTGTTTAAACGTTTGCAGAATTATACTTCAATAGAACTATGAAAACAATTAAACTATTCTTTATTCTTATGTTGTCCGTCACTCTGGTCGCTGGATTTGGGAAAGATTCTGAAGTATCTGCTGCAGGTACATACACTGTGAAATATGGAGATACAATGTGGAAGATAGCAGTGAAAAATCAGGTAGGCATATCCGAACTGATTGAAGCCAACCCCCAATTAAAAAACCCGGATGTCATTTATCCCGGGCAAAGTATCTCTATACCGGGCGAAGATCAAACAGCCCAAAGTTATACATACGAAGTGGTTAAATTAGTGAATGCAGAACGGGCAAAAGCAGGACTGCAGCCACTTAAAGAGAATTGGGAACTATCAAGAGTCGCTCGTTACAAGTCCCAGGATATGATTGACAAGAATTACTTCAGTCATACCTCCCCGACTTACGGCTCTCCTTTCCAAATGATGAAGGACTTCGGTATCTCTTACCAAGCTGCAGGTGAAAACATTGCAGCAGGTCAAAGAACGCCGTCTGAAGTAGTACAAGCATGGATGAACAGCGAAGGTCACAGAAAAAACATTCTTTCTCCGTCTTATACCGAAATAGGTGTAGGATATGTAAAAGGCGGTTCTTACGGGCATTACTGGACCCAAATGTTCATCAAAAAGTAAAACCAAAATAAAATTCAGGAGGTTAATCAAAAAGGGACAAATCACAGAATATGTGATTTGTCCCTTTTTACTATCAGTGACAGTGGGAAGTCTATACGATTTTCCTGCCTGCCTGTGCCAAGGCAAAATGTATCCCATGCTGCAGTGTTTTGAAACACTCGAATCTTGAAAAATCTACCCCTGTATGTGCAATATGAGCACCAAGTTTAGCGGAAATACCTACCAGTATTGTATTTGTTCCAATTAATGATGCAGCGGCACCGATTTTTTCAATCAAGCTGGCTGAAAGGTCATCAATGTCTTCGTCCAGTGCCGTGAGGTCAAGGATTAAATAATTTGCTTTGTACGATGGAAGATTATGTAAGGTCTTGGAAACCAGTTCTTCCGCACGTTCGCCATCATATTTTCCAAGAAGCGGCACTACGACCACCCCTTCTAGAACGGGAATGATTGGTGAGGAAAGGGCCTTTACAAGCTCCTTCAGGTCTCTTGTTTTATCTTCCACCACGGCTTCTAATTGTCTGATATGTTCTGTCTCTTTTTTCCGTGCGAGTTCATGGATGTTATTGTTTATTGTAATGTCAGATGGATAATATTCAACCTTCGAGCAATCATATCCATTAAGCTGGTATTGGATGACATTGTACCAGATATTCGTTTTAAACAAACCGGTAAAAATACCTGCAAAATGGGCAGGCAGAAATTTACCTCCCTCATTTTTTTCCTGGGCGACATTGATTTTATGCTCCCAGCTGTCTTTCAAATAGATTGTTGCTGTCTTTTCCTTAATATCAAGCTTTTCAGTGGATATTCGTCCCCAGCCGGCTGAAGCATATGTATGCCCGATCAATTCTGATGCTTCTTCCGGTCCGACATGCTTCAGGTTCTCGAAATATTCTCCAACTACAAGACCCTGGCGGTAGCCTGTCGTCTCAAGCACCAGGTTAGCGGCCTCTACCCCTGAGACTTCTTCTATCGTATCAAAAAACATTTTCATTGCACTGGAAATCCAGAATAGTACTGCATCCTGCCCTTCGTACGAAAATTGCCCCGTGTCCATATTCCAATCGAAACTGATTCCTTCTACATTCATATTGGTCTGAGTTTGCACGACAGCCCCTCCTAAATAATAAATAACTCTGTAAAATGTATCTCATTGTATTAGTGAATAACTAGTATGTATGATCCAGCGTAATGCCTGTATTTCAAAATCATTCATCTCTTATATTTAATTTTAGCATAGATTAATTATAAAAATTGCTAAATACAACTATTTCACAAAAAAATCCCTATATAATTTGAAAATAAAGGTCATTCATGATGGAGAACTAAAATTAATAAGGCGTGATGATTCAATCATCACGCCTGTATACTAAATTTCTTTTATAGCCTCTTCGATTGGTTTGGTTCCGGAAATAAGGTCGAACCCTCGATTATAAGTATGTTCTTCGGTAAGAGAAGCATAGATGGCTTTTGCTACATCCTCCCGCGGGATGGATCCTCTTGATAAATTTTCGGCTGCCGATACTTTACCAGTCCCGTTTTCATTCAATAACCCTCCCGGACGAATAATGGTGTAAGTCAGTCCACTTCTTTCCAGTTCTTTATCGGCATAATGTTTTGCTGCATAATAAGGCAGTAAAGATTCATTCCAATTTTCACGGTGATGTGCCTGAAGTGCACTTACGATGATAAAACGTTTAATGTCAACCTGCTTTGCAGCTTCCATCGTCTTTACAGCGCCATCCAAATCGACAAGCAGTGTCTTATCTGAATCTGTTGCCCCTCCTGAACCTGCTGTGAACACTACCGCATCCGCGCCCCTCAGTCCTTCGGAGATTTGCTCAACGCTTGCTTCTAAATCCACGAGAGATGCCGCTATGCCTTCTTCTTTAAAAGATCGAGCCTGATCTTCTTTTCTGACAATGGCGTTTGGATTAAATTGCTCACTGTCATCCAGCAATTTAATCAGATGTCTGCCTATCCGACCATTAGCGCCTACTACTGCTACTTTCATATTTCCATCTCCTTTTCCGATTGAATTGGTATGAATTAATGATTACATGTTTGCGCATCCTTTACAAATAATCTGCATGAGTCAAGGAAATTTGAATAAATGTCCGGGGACAAGATCCTTCTTTCTTATCATCCTTGTGATTTAATTTATTATCCTTCTTTTACTATACCGATCACAAATCCATCGTAGCCTTTCGTGCCTACTGTTTGAATTGCTGTAGAATCGATTAATTCACTGTCTGATAAAATGTCTATAAATGTCCGCACCCCTTTAATATTTTCATCAGGACTCTTGGCGTCAATTACCCTTCCCCCGCGGACCACATTATCCGTAATAATAACCGTTCCCGGCTCCGAAAGCTCAATTGCCCATTTAATATAGTGAGGGTTATTTTTTTTGTCTGCATCAATAAAGATAAAATCGAATTTTTGCCCTTTTAAGGAAGGCAGAGTGTCCAAAGCGGCACCTGTCAGGATTTTCACTTTATTTTCAAGGCCTGCTTTTCTAATATTTCCCCGTGCCACTTCAGCATGTTTTTCACTGTACTCTAATGTAATTAAAGAACCATTCTCAGGGAGTGCCCTCGCCATCCATATACTGCTGTATCCTCCAAGCGTGCCGATTTCAAGGATTCGTTTTGCACCTTTCATCTTAACCAGCATATGCAGCATCTTTCCTTGAGAGGGAGACACATCAATCGAAGGCATTTCAGCTTCTTCGTTCGCTTTCATGACTTCATTCATCAATTGGTCTTTTTTATGTAATTTAGCAGTGAAATATTGGTCTACTTCTTTCCAAGTTTTTTCATTCATCAATTCTGGCTCCTTTAAATGGAAGTTTAACTTTTCTGAATAATACTACCATAATTTGTTAAAGGAGTCATTGAAAAAGACCGGCATCTCGCCGGTCTTTATTACTTAAAATGTATGTGCAAGATCTTTTGCACGTTCAATGCCGTTTTCTTTGATTTCTTGAGCTTTTTCCGGCATGGCGGCATGACCTTCTATGAACAGTCCTTCGAAGGATGGAACTCCGTAGAATTGCATCATGATGTCAAGGTAGCGGTGCCCCATTTCCATTTGTGCTGCAGGTCCCTCTGAATAAACGCCTCCACGTGCTTGGATATGAAGGGCTTTTTTATCGGTAAGAAGACCGATTGGACCATGTTCTGTATATTTGAATGTTTTTCCTGCAACTGATACGGCATCGATATATGCTTTCATTACTGGCGGGAATGAGAAATTCCAGAACGGAGTGACAAATACATATTTATCAGCTTCTACAAATTGATCGACGAGTTCAGTCAAGCGGCCGACTTTTGCTTTCTCGCTGTCTGATAGCTCTTCAAATCCTTTACCTGTCTGGAGTTTACCCCATCCGCTGAACACATCAGCATCAATTTGCGGGATATCTTCTTTGTATAAATCAATCGCGACAACTTCGTGTGCCGGATTTACGTCCTTGTATTTGTCAATAAATGCCTTTCCAGCAGCCATGCTGAATGATTGTGAGTCATCGTGCGGATGAGCCGTGATGTATAATACCTTGGTCATTTCTTAAATCTTCCTTTCTTTTTGTTTAAGTAATATATAATGATTACAACATATCTCAATAAGATATATTATTAATTCGAGATTATTGTAAGACATGCAAAATTTTTTATCAAGAAATATGCTCGTGAGATTACTCGTTGGACTAAAAAGATAACTCCTGAGCCTCCACGGTCGTGCCTCCCTGCGGGGTACACTCAATAAACCACTAGAAAGGGGCTGGAATCTAAATGTGATTCGAACAAATTTAAAACACTTCTTTTATACTTGCCTTTTTCGACTTAGCTTTTACGATGAGAAAATGCGGATGTGTCATGAGATATCGATAGGATTTTTCTTTAATTGATTTCATTTTTTCTGTTGGTTGGGGTTCGACAAACCGTTCAAGATGAAAATAATGGGTGGTGTCATTAAGGACTCTGCCCAATGGCTTTCTGAAAAAAGTGACATCGATTGTAATATGCGGCTTTTCCCATGTTTCCGTGATGGTTTCTGAAGTAAAATAGTCTTCGCAGTTATTTCGTGTAAAGTCCATAAAGGGATGATGAATGGAAAAGAGGAAGGTACCGCCCGGTTTCAATACACGGTTAAATTCCTTAAAAGTGTCATCCCAGTTCTCAAAATAGTGAAGCGTTAGAGAACTGACGATGATATCAAATGAGTCGGCTTCAAATGGAAGCGGCTTTTGAAGGTCTTGGCATAATACCTGTGCCGAGTCCCCCACCCTCACTTTGGCAGCTTTAACCATCTCCGGACTTATATCAATTCCTGTGACCTTTGCTCCTTGCGAGGCAAAATACTGTGTGTACCAGCCTGCTGCACAACCTGCATCCAAAATGGAATTTCCTTCTAACTTACCGGGCAGCTCAGCAATCATAGCAGGCCGCTCATAATAAGCATTGTATGGACTTGCTTTATCGATATCATGTTGGTAAGTCTCAGCTAATCGATTATATGTATGTTGAATGGAGTCAGACATTTGATGGCCCTTCCTTTCACTTTTTTCAATTTTTCATAATTGTAGTTTACCATTTCTTCCTATAAACTAGAATGGTCATTATTAACTTTATTCAGGGAGGAAAATATGGGGTATAATCTTGGGGATATTCTATTCCAGCTGATTGTATTCAGCTTAATCATTATTGGTGTGGTTTCATTCACCCTTTTCATTCGCAGGCTGATCATCAATTCAAAGGTCCAATCTCATTCTGCAGTTGATTTGAACAAGAAACTTGACCGGATTATTGAGCTTTTGGAAAAAAAGAATTTATAACAATAAGCATCCCAACAGGGAAATGCTTCATTCAACTTTAACAGGGGGAACTAATGGAAACAAAAATAAACTCAAAAGCAATACTGATTACTTTCATGATCGGGGCTTTTTTCGCTATTCTCAATGAAACCTTACTTAATATAGCTTTGACTGAATTAATGGAAGTATTCGGGGTCAATGCCCCCACAGTTCAATGGCTCGCTACAGGCTTCATGCTTGTGATGGGAGTATTGATGCCGATATCAGCACTATTGATTCAATGGTTCACGACCCGACAAATGTTTATCGGTGTCATGACGATATTCTTGATTGGAACGACAATCGCTGCAGGTGCAATGAATTTCCCGATGCTTTTAGCAGGACGGATGATTCAGGCAGTGGGTACCGGGTTGTTGATACCGGTCATCATGAACGCATTGTTACTTATCTATAAGCCGGAAGTCCGCGGGAAAATAATGGGTACCTTTGGACTCGTGATCATGTTTGCGCCGGCGATCGGCCCGACATTATCCGGTGTAATCGTTGATATGCTCGGATGGAGATGGTTGTTTATCACGGTCATCCCATTTTCAATTTTTTCTATCCTTTTTGCTTGGAAATACTTGCAGAACGTAGGTGAAGTGACACGTCCCGGAGTGGACGTGTGGTCAATCATCCTTTCTTCTATTGGGATTGCCGGGATCGTTTATGGTTTCAGCTCTGCCGGAGAAAATGGGGAAGGATTCACCTCTTCCAAAATCATTTTAATCATCCTGATCAGTGCAGTCAGTCTCATCTGGTTTGTTTTAAGACAGTTGAAACTGGATGAGCCCCTGCTTGATGTTCGCGTATTCAAATACAAAAGTTACGCCCGGGGTGTCATTCTATTCATCATTGTGATCATGGCCATGTTCGCCTCTGAAATTGTCATGCCAATGTATCTGCAGGGTCCTCTTGGTTATTCTGCCAAGATAGCCGGACTGCTTTTGCTGCCCGGAGCATTGTTGAATGGATTGATGTCACCGGTCATGGGGTCATTATTCGATAAATTCGGGCCTAGAAAATTGATCATTCCCGGTACTATTGTGCTGACAGGTGTCATCTTTTTCTTCAGCAATATTAACGAAGCCACCCCTATTTGGCTTTTCATCGTCGTATACGTATTATTGATGCTGTCGATCTCGGCGATCATGATGCCTGCACAAACGAATGCATTGAATGAGCTGCCTAAGAACTTGTATCCACATGGTACAGCTATTGCAAACACATTACAGCCTGTTTCCGGTGCTTTGGGTGTTTCAATATTCGTGAGCATCATGACCCAAAGCAGGGAAAACTTCATGAACAGCTATAACGGAAAAGTAACACGGGATGTAATGAATGATGCGATGACATATGGTGTCCACCATGCATACTGGTTCGCCCTTGCTCTGGCTTTATCAGCGGTCATCATTTCCTTATTCATTCGAAAAGCAGCTGCCCCTGATTTTAATGAAACTACGAGTGAATAAAGTAGAAAAACCTCGTCTGGTATGACGAGGTTTTTTTACTCTATAAAAAAGAGCCTGTTTCCTTAAAAATGGGAATAGGATTTCAAATTAAGTTGTAGTTTTTACTCTTTTAGGACTCTTATCCTTCACAAAAAATGCAAGGAAAAGACCAATGATAGCAGATATTCCTGCAACAATAAATGAAACATTGACCCCATGTACCAGACCTTCCACTCCTCTGGCGGGCTGTGCCGCGGTAGTCATGACCGTCACGAGTAAAGCAGTACCGACAGCACCGGAAACTTGCCTCATCGTATTGTTCATAGCCGTACCGTGGGGGATTAAATGGTTAGGCAGCTGATTTAAACCTGCGGTGGTGACGGGCATCATCACCATTGCCACCCCCAGCATCCTGAAAGCATTTACGACAGTCAGATACATGAAGGAAGTCTGAGGTGTAAGATTCGAGAACATGAATGTTGTAACTGAAATCAGGATCAATCCCGTAACCGCAAGCCACTTTGCCCCGAATTTATCAAATATCCTTCCCGTAATCGGGTTCATGAAGCCCATTATGAGGGCTCCGGGAAGCAGCATCAGACCTGATTCAAAGGCTGAATAGCCAAGCATGTTCTGCATCAATATCGGCAGGATTGTCGCACCCCCGATCATGGCGATAAATACGAGCATTCCAAGTATTGTGGTAATCGTGAATAATTTTATCTTGAATACCCTGAACTCAAGGATAGGCTGTTTTAATTTAAATTGCCTCAATATGAACAGGGTCAGTGTAATTGAACCTATAATCATCGACACAATCACGTGCACACTGCTCCATCCCTCTGTTCCTGCAGTACTGAAACCATACAACAGTCCTCCGAAACCGAACGAAGATAAAATGATAGATAGGATATCTACTTTAGGGAACGTCTGTTTCGTAACATTGACGAGAATGAAATAGGCGACAATCAGGTCAATGATGACGATTGGAAGAATGACATAGAATAAGCTCCTCCAAGGGAACTGATCCACCAGCCAGCCTGACAGAGTCGGACCGATGGCCGGGGCAAAGGAAATGACCAGTCCGAACATTCCCATGGCACTCCCCCGCTTTTCCACAGGGAAAATCAGAAATAGAATCGTCTGCATCAGCGGCATAATGATACCAGCGCCGGACGCCTGAATGACCCTTCCCACCATCAGGATGCCAAAATTTGGTGCAACAGCACAGATTAGCGTTCCTGCAGCAAAAAGACCCAGGGCCGTCAGGAAAAGTGAGCGTGTTGTAAATCGTTCAATCAAAAATGCTGTGATGGGGATCATGACCCCGTTCACCAGCATGAAAATGGAAGTCAGCCATTGAGCTGTACTGGCTTCCAGGTGCAGGTCTTCCATGATATGCGGGAGAGCAGTTGCAAGCAGAGTCTGATTCAATATGGCCGCAAATGCCCCGGAAATTAACACCAGCAATAATGGGAATTTATTAATGGAATCGGGTGATTGCGTTACATCGTGTGATTTTGGCTTCATTTTCTCCCTTCTTTCTTATATAAATTAAATGTTTAATCTTTTTGTTAGCTTGTTTTAGTCATGCCAGTTTGAAGAAGCTGTATTTCAACTTTATACTTGGTCACTGCTTCTTCAAACGTTAAATCGTTTGAGATGCTGTGGACAAGATTATGGAACGTTACCGCTGATAATATCTGCAGGATATGATATACCTGATTTTCTTCCGAGATATTAAGGCTGTCCCAATCCACAAGGTGAAATACTTCATCATACCTTTTGCTCAATTCTTCTTTACTGATGAATTTGGTGAATGCTTTTTCAATCTTATAATTCATATTTAAGAGGACGTTTTTTATGAAATTGCTCTGACCTTCACTATGTGAACGTTTTAATGTGTGGGAGAATACTTCAATGAATGCTTGAAAGAGATCTCCTTGATATTTCTTTAAGTTGAATAAGAATTCTTCATGTCTTTCCTGTGTATGTTCATTCAGCAGATAAAAAAATGCATCTTCTTTATCTTCAAAGTATTGATAAAAGCTTCCTCTCGGTATCCCGGCTGATTTCAAGATGTTTGAAATAGAGGCTTCATAGAGAGATACGCGGGAGAACTCCTTTTTTGCCGCCTCAATCAGGATATGCCTTTTTTCTTCATTTAAATTATAAAAAGTCGGCTTTGGCATATACATCCCCCTTCCTAAGTGACACAGTGTCATTTTCAAGACCTTCCTTACTATAGATGACACGATGTCATATGTCAAAGGATAAACTTAGCTCGATGTGTTTTCTTTCATATGAAAAAGCGCCCGATATCGAGCGCTTTTCAACATCAAAGATTCTTCCATTATTCGTTTTTTGCAATCAATCGACAATCTTGTATATCCAGTGACCACAATCCGGAATTCATCACAACACCGGATTTCAGCAGCTCTATCCGCTTATTGAATATAGGTCCATCTGTCACGAATGTATGATATTCACCCGCCTCACCCATCACACAGATCGCTTTCTGCCGAATTTCTTCATAAAACTGAAAATCAAGGATCCTGCCCGGACAGGTTTGATCGAAGTGTTCGCTTGAGGCCCTGCAAATGTAAGCGGTGAAACCGAGAGACAAGAATTCCTGCATGAGTTCATTCGAGTCTTCCGGAGATATCCAAGCAGGGAAAATGGGTTCGACTCCGGCTTTATGTGAAATTTCCTCATTCCATTTCCTATCTTCTTTTGCATACAAACTTCCAAACGCCACTTGTTCAATACCCAGCTCGGCTTTCAAACCCTTAAGTGCAGCCACAAGCGAAGCTTCATAATTTCCTTCTGAATCAATAAGCACTAGCGGCAGTCCCAACGCCTCCGCCTGGTATTTGAGGATCTTTAATTTAATTCCGTGTGCATGGTTTCGTTCGTCTTTACTGGAAACCATCGAAACAAGACAAGCGATTTCTTCATTATCCTTCAAGAGGCGATACAATGCGAGACTGCAATCCTTACCGCTGCTCCAGCAGACTGCTGTCTTTCGTTTCTTCCTAATATCCATATAGTTCCCTGCCTTCCACCATACTTTCCCTGTTATCTTCTCAATAGTAGCACAATAAAAAACGATTTGGTTTTGCATGAAGGGAATAAGAAGGAAAAATCAACAGATGATAATACTAAAACAGGAGGACCTCTATTTTGAAAAAAATAATGATGTGTATGTTCCTGATTCCATTGATGACGCTTGGATTGCACGGGACGGTCTGCGAAGCAAAGTACTTGGAAAGCATAAACGTGACCATTCCTTCTTATGCGAAATGGGGCCGTCTTGCAATGAAAAAAACAAAAGAACGTTATCCCCAGGCTCAGATCATCGACTATCTTCATATTGGCCGTGAAGACAGTGGAGGCATCAGCACAGAAAAATTCAAACTATGGCTAAAGGGAAAAGATAAAGAATTCGGAGTGCTTGTAAACATAAGATTTGACACTAAAACCGAACAGTTGAAGCAGATTTCTTTTAGCGAGGTGTCACGTTAATAACAAACACGCTGATTCATTATCCGGAGATTACTTCCCCGGATACAGCAGGGTCTCCTTCAGGCAGGCCCATTTCTCCAGGTTTTAGTTTAGAAGTTTCCGGAAGGGAGCGGAGTGTTTTGTTTATAGTCCATACCAGGGCTATAAACAAAATCCCTCCTGAGCTCGATATATATACTGCTTCCGGTCCGAACTGGCTGGCCAGCAGCCCTCCAAGAAGAGAGCCGAGCGGCATTGCCACCGCTCCCAATGATGCTGTTACAGAAAATATCCTGCCCAGTAACCTTGATGGGACCATTGACTGAATCGCAGATCCAAATATGACATTTGTCGCCCCAATGGGTATCCATGAAATACCAAATAAAAGAATACTTATACTGTTGCTGGATATGAAACCCGAACTTAGCCACATCGTTCCTCCAATCATAAATGATAGAATGGTAAGCTTGCCGACCGGGAAGCGCCCTAGCCAAGAAGCGGAAAGCGCACCTATAAGCGCTCCACCTGAAATTGCCGCCAAATAAAGTCCGTAAAGCCCGGAACCAGCCCTGCCATCTGCAAAAGCAGGTAAGATTGCATACACAGATCCAATAGCAAAGTTTGCAACGATTGATCCCAGGAGGAATTTGGCCAGATGGGAACGGAATACTATTGAAAAACCTTCAATAAGATCAGTTTTGTATTGGTGTATCGTTTGTTTAATCTTTTGTTTTTCTTTAACTGATTCTTTTTCAGGAATATTTAACAGGCTGAAAAGTATGCACGCAGCAATAAAGGTAACCGCATCAATTAAATAGAGGGTAATTGCTCCGATCATAGTCAGGAGAATACCGGCTATGGCGTTGAAGGCAAGATCGACCCCTTGAAAAGCAAAAGAAAACAAAGAGTTGCCTTTAATCCGGCCAGACCCGTGTAAAATGCATTCCCCCCCATTTCATATACAAGCCACATTGCTGCAACATAGTAAATACTGTCACCCATATTCGTGACCAGTCTCCCAAAAAATAACCAAGCAAAATTTCTGTTATGAAATAATAATTCTTTCATGCTTTCCCCTCCTAAATCAGTGTGATTATTTTACTCGGTAAAAATAATTTTACCGTGACATCAAAAAATACTTTTATACAGTAAGTTTTTTTTTACTGATTGTCTAAAAAAAACCGATCAACGGTCTTCTTCTTTTTCCACATCCAAAAGCCTTTCTGCAAATTTAGATTCTTCCACCTCGAAACCAATCCCGGTCATATAATAGACATTTTGTTCAACCCCTTTTTCTTCTCTTGCTCTTTTTTGAAATTCACCGACAAGTTCGAAGTATGCTTTAACAAACCATTTAAAGTTATCCTCTGAACTTGTGGTTTCCCAGGATGATGCAAGTATATTCCAATCAGATGGATCTTTATCTCCAGCCTCTTCAAATGCTGAACTTGGTGCTTCAAGTATCCGGCTCATCGTCCTCTCGAGCATACCGTACATCATCAGTCTTTTCGTTTCACTTATTTCTTCTCTATGAGGCAGCAGGCTTGCATCAGGATAAAAACCGCTAGATACCGACTGAAAGAATTTTTGTATTATTCCGTTCTTTTCTTCGGTCTTAACGATTTCGATCAATCCCAGTTTCTCTAATTCCTTCAAGTGATAATGAATTCTTGCGCGGGACATTTCAAACAACTCAGAAAGCTGCTGTCCTGTATATGGCTTTTCTACAAGGCGCATCATAAGCTTGATACGAAACGGATCACTTAACGCTTTTAACTGATCATATTCCTTGATGATGAACATTGATTTCATTTAGACATCCCCATGTAATAAAATTAACTCGGTAAATTTTATTTTACCGTGTAGCTGAATTTTATCATGTTGGATCACTTCAATACAATAGGCTTCTACTCTTTTTCTCTCGACAAACTTTGCGCGCGGGAGGATTTCAATTGACAATTCGCCGCTGAGCTCGTACTATAGAGTCATAATTTCATATTCTCCTAAAGGGGAGTAGCTTTTACAATAAAGTCGTCAATACGGAGCCCTGGCTCTCGGCTTTATTGACAACACCGTTGTTAGCGAGACCTTTACCGTCCGGTGAAGGTTGATACATGCATTAAGTGGACCTTTACCTTTCCGGTAAAGGTCCTTTTTATATACTCAACCTCAAATGCGAAAGGGTGGAAAACCTTGATTAAGAAAAGTTTACAACAATTGATTCAGGATAATAAAGAAAACATCATGCGCGATAAAAAACTGCTGGGAGTAATTGAAAGGAATTTGGAACAAAAGCACACAGACTCACAAAAGGGGGATGCCTGAATGTTACTGAGAAAATATGCTTCCATGCTTGGTGTTGGTTCAGCCAAGATTGATTTAATCTTACCCAAAACAGAATTCTATCCCGGCGAGCTGCTTCACGGGTATTTCATTTTAAAGGGCGGGATTGTAAAACAAAAAGTACGGAGGATCGACTGTGATCTTATCATGGTAGATAAACAGTCGACAGAAAAGGTCATCGACTCAACAACGATTTACAGATCAGAAGATTTGGCACCAGACGAAACAAACAGGCTTAACTTTGTCTATAGAATTCCTAAGACGCTGCAAACAGGAAAGAACGGAATTCGTTATCTTTTCAAAACAAAGCTGACGTTTGATAAAGGGGTTGAAAGCCTTGACGAGGATTGGATCGTAGTTGTCACCTAGCTAAAAAGAAGAGGATACCTTGAAGTCAAGGTTGTCCTCTTCTTACTTTTGAAAACTTGTTGTGTTCAATTTTTTCATTATGCTGCTGATTACTTCATTGATTTCAACATCATCCGTCTGAATATACTCACCAAAATCATATTCTTCATATGCATGCAGGCATTTTTCGGTTTGCTGGAAGCACCAGTTCCCTTCTTCTTCCCCCCTGTCCCTGAGCCTTTTAAATATTGTCTTCCTGCTTGCTTGCAGACAAAAGTGCTGTGTTTCATCATCGATTTCTTTAAAGCCATTAAAGATATATGTAAAGTACGCTGGGACTCTCAGTGTCATCGGGACAATGAGATGCTTACCATATTTATCTTTCAACCTCTTGGCTGTATCCACAGTTAATACTCTCCAAAGTTCATAGTTTTGGAAGTCCCCGCTTTTAGACTCATTACGTTTGATATCTTCCGGCAGCATGGACCTTAACATATATCCGACTATTTCCGGATCGAATAACATACTATCATCAATTTTTTCTAATAAACCCTCGGCAACGGTTGTCTTTCCTGCACCAAACGCACCATTCAGCATGATGATCAACTTCATACCCCCTATTAAGAAAAGACTGTCATTTATAAATAGAACCTTAACTTTGCCTTTATACGATGGTACTATCGTGAAATATATTCAGTCTGAGTTTTTCTGACAGCATCCTCAGTACTTGTCCGCCTGCTACACTGTTTCCTTTTTTGTTTATGGAAGGGCCGATGATCCCAATCCCCATTCTCCCTGGAACTGCTCCAACGATACTTCCTGACACTCCGCTCTTTAATGGGAATCCAACATCAACTGCATAGGTTCCCGACTCATTATACATCCCCGAAGTAAGCATGATCGCTTTCACCGTTCGGACATGTCTGGATTGTATCAGCTGAGAACCTGTTGCACTGATTTTACCGTGATTAGCAAGGAAAAAACCAAGCTTTGCCAACGCAAGCGAATTTACGTCGATTGAGTTCACTCTGTAATAAAGATCCAGCGCTTCTTCGGCTTCTCTATTTGAAAGAACTCCTGTACTTTCCATGAAATAAGCAAGTGACCGATTCCTTGCACCGTTTTTTATTTCTGAGCGGTACACTTCTTCGTTGAGTTTTACTTTTTCATCATCCCCAGTAATCGTTTGCAGAAACGATAGTATCCTCTGAAAGCGCTCCTCAACCGTTGAGCCGTTGACAAGGCTCGCTGTGGCTATGGCTCCTGAATTAATGAATGGATTATACGGCCGGTGACCCTCATAATTTTCAAGATTGGATATTGAATTGAAGAAATCATCGGTCGGTTCCATGTCAACCTTTTGAAAGACAACTTCCTTCCCGAAGTCTTCCAGTGCCATCAATAAGATGATGACCTTGGAAATGCTTTGAAGTGAAAAGTTGCAATCATCCTCTCCGGCTGAATAAACGTCTCCTTCTTTCGTAATGATGGTAACCCCGAGATCGGTTGCATGTGACTGATCCAGCCCTGGGATATGATCGATAACTTCTCCTTGAGCAGTATATGGTCTGCAAGCCTTCACAACTTCTTCCATAAACCCATTCGATAACTTATCCAATGTCACTCCTCCTTCCTTTGCTGTTCTCATTTCATCTATTAATGGAGTTCCTGTGAATAGCCCAGGAAGTATCCGGAATTAAAAGATTTCAAGCAATTCTCCGAATGTATCGATCACATAATCATAATGGTCTACATTGCCGAAACCGTACCTGGCGTATACAAAAGGTATGCCTGCATGCATTGCAGCATTCCTGTCTCCTTCCGTATCCCCCACATAAAGGGGATGTTTCAAGTGATTGCGCTCAATGATCAGTTTAATATTCTCACCTTTTGAAAGACCTGTCCTTCCCGGATTTTCATAATCGATAAAGTGCTTTCCTAATTTGTGATAGTCATAAAATGCTTCAATATAACCATCCTGGCAATTACTAACGATATAAAGCTTGTATGTCTTAGCAAGCTCTTCCAGGACTTCTTCCACTTCGTCATAGAGGATGCCCCCTTTGTCACGCAGATGGCCGATTTCTACACCAGAGCAGGTCTTCATGAATCGGTCTCTTTCTTCTTCTTCCAGCTCGGGAAACAACTTCTTCCCTATTTCATGCATCTGCATTCCCATTGTTTCCTTCAAATGCTGTGAAGTCAGTTCATTGTCTACTTTATCATGTTCTTTAATGACTCTATTCCAAGACTCAACCACCGTCTCGCGGGGGTCCCATAACGTTCCGTCCAAATCGAATATGATACTGTCCATTTTTCATCCTCCAATTCACTTCAGCCTCTTTTTGAAAGTAGTAATTCGCAGCCCTTTTGTTATTTCCTTTTCAGCGACCTCTTTAAACCCGGCATTTTTATATAAATGAATGGCTGGTCTGTTTTTTGTGCCTGTTGATACAACCATGGCGTCCAATCCCTTGCATTCCTCTTCCAGATGATTCAGCAAGGCTTTTGAAATTCCTTTCCTGAAATGGCTGGGATGGACCATCATTCTGTGAATATCAACAATATTTTCCTCGCATTTGAAAGATGCGGCTCCGCATAACTGATTTTTTTCATAGAAACCAAAGAAGACTTCTCCGCACTTCTTGAGCGAGTTCACGTTATCTTTAAGCGGAGGCAGTTCACCATAACCGATTATGTCTGCTTCTATTTGATAAGATTCATATTGAAGATCCAGTACCTCTTTAGCAAGTGAAGGTATAGTGATATCTATTTTGACGATCACAAGTCTTTCTCTTTCCGCTTTTTGACATATATAATTTCGGGGTCACCTTTGTCAAGGTTATCGATAAACCCGCTTTTTTCATAGCCGAGTGATAGGAATAGATGATGCATGATGCTGTGTGACTTATTTGTGGAAGAAAAGATTTTATTTCCATCAGCCATTTCTTCAAATGCGGTGAAAAGTTCACGGGCGATACCTCTCTTCCGGCAATCTGGATGGACAATGACCAATGAGATAAACCAATGTTCAAAAAATTGGTTATTGGATAAAAGAAACCCTGCAGACTTTCCTTCTATTTTGCAAACAAGGCAACAGCGGTCATGAATGGATTTATCTATCAAAGCCGATCGATGATCGTTTCCAATCACTGCTTGATCAATATGTATTAAATCAAGTAAATCACTTTTATTAGCCAACTCTATATTCAAAGGATTCCTCCTTGGTCATTTTGGTATGTAACAGTTCATTTCATAGACCAGTAGACTTTTCATACACTTTAATAAAGTTTCCGCCGAGTCCATAGGCTTCTGATGAATGAAGCCAGTTATATCTTTTATAATAACCATCATGATCTGTGGCCAGATAGAGTTTTTTGTAGCCTTTTCTGCCCGCTTCCTTCAAAGCATATTGAAGGAATTGTGCCCCGAGTCCCCTGCCCCGCCATTCCGGATCGACATATAAACAGGCAATCCAAGGAGATAAGTCCTGCCGGCTATTGATATCGTTTCGAAGGATAGCGAACGTACCTATTATTGTTTCATCTTCCAGCGCAATATAAAACCTTGGAACCTCTTCATCTGTTTCACATGATCGATGCATACAGTCTTTATAAAAAAGGTAGCTCTCTTCACTTCCCCACTGCTTCCAGAAAGCGTCTACAGCTTCTTCAAATAAATCTTTCCGTTTACTCAATTCAAAAATATGCACGCTTGACCCCTCTTTTACCAAATCTTCTATTTTTATAATTATCCGAGAATTTTTTCAATTCATATAGTAAAATTATACAATATTAATTAATAGGGGTGAAGAAAATGTTCTTACATAAAATTGACGAAGAATTGGCATTGAAATTAGTGGACATGAATGATGCAGAAGAAATGTTTCAATTGGTGGACACAGCAAGAGAACACTTGAAGGAGTGGCTTGGCTGGCTGGATTACACCAAAAAAGCAGAGGATACAAAGGAGTTCATTCAAGGCTGCATGAGAAGCTATGCAGAAAATAAGAGCATGAACACTGTGATTTTATATAATGGGAAAATGGTCGGGACCGCTGGCTACAATTCAATTGATTGGTCCAATAGAACAGCCTATATTGGATACTGGCTCCACCAGGACTATCAAGGAAAAGGAATCATGACCAGAGTTGCAAAAGCATTAACGGATTATGCTTTTGACTATCACAAATTAAATAAAGTCGATATCAGGGCTGCTGCAGAAAATAAGAAAAGCAGAAGCATCCCTGAGAGATTGGGTTTTGCAGAAGAAGGAACCATCAGACAGGCGGAATGGCTGTATGATCACTACGTGGATCACGTCGTGTACGGAATGCTTAAAGATGAATGGAAAGGCTGCAGCTAACTAAAGTAAACAGATGCTGCATATTCCCCCTGTAAAAAAGGGCGCTCGTCCATACCAATTGGACAAAGATACATAGAATGTATTAAGTCGGGGTATTACCTTGGGCAAATACATGGAGTTAGGGGGAAATAATATGTGGTTTCCGTATTCTCAGGGCTGTGAAAGAGGCAGAAGAAAGCATAAATTCTGCAATTTCTGGGACAATTTGATGTTCATTCATTGCACTTGCTATGAGGACGATTATGACCATGATGACTGCAGAGACTCCAGAAGAAAAGAAGCCGTGGAACAAAAATGTTTTAAAATCAAAGATGCACATTCCTGCAGCTGTCATAAAAATAGCGATCAACATGAATGGAAGAAATGCGGATGTAAAAAAGATCACCATAAATGTGAATGCAAAAAAGATCACCATCACGACAGCTGTGGATGTATGAAGTCTCGCAAATGTAATTGTCATAAACAACATGAACATCACGGTAAGAAATGCAGCTGCGGCAGATGATCAAAAAACCCATCCGGAAAGGATGGGTTTTTTGATGCTTATTTTTTCGTTAAAGGTATTAATATATCAAAGTGTGGATCCTTTAAGTCCCTTTTATACGGATATCGTTCATGTTTGATCGGCAAATCATCATAGTACTTCGTCCCGGCTTCAGTAAAAGGAGTATATTCGCCGTTCTCTTTCATCCAATGATAGATTGCAGTGTATGTATGACCGATGTCTTTGCCTTTTGGATGATGGACGCAAAAATAAGTCATGGGACTGACGTTGATCTCTTCCATCCCTGCTGGAATCTCTTGCTCAGGACTAACTTCATACACAGAATAATGTACGAATCCATCGGGGCGCAAGTGATATGACAAACCTAATTGTTCCTTTGGATTTACCGCATGCTCCAACTCAGAAACCCTATTGCTCATTTTTTGGATCATTTCCTTCAAACCAGCCACTTCTGAGTAAGCGCCTTCCCATTTTAGTCCGATGGCCCGATACCCAGGCAGATCTGTGACTTTGTAATCTAACTTCTCCATATATCCCCCTCCTTATAAAGTGTCAGTATAATAAATTCTACAGCATGAAGCTAATTCCTTTAATCTATGATTTTATTCTTCTTCCTACATCCAAGCGCGATTGAAAAAGAAAGCCCATAGCAGAGGGCTTTCTTTTTCAATGTTTTTGAGAAAACTCATTTTCATTCAATTTTTCCAATTCCTTTTTTGATTTATGTTTGAAGAAGAAAACAACGAATAATGCAGGTACGGATAATATGACGTATCCCAATAGCAGATTTAAAATCCCCCTCGACCTCCCCTTTTTTATAACCATTGTAACCCTTTCCGCCTTCATTTCAAATAGGAAGTTCTGTGTTCGCAGATACAACCGTGTTTAAGCAGTTTCATCGTAATGATAAACAAGTCGATATTAAAAAAGTACAAGCAGTCTTCCAAATATCCATTGACAAAACCTTTCTAGAGACATACGATAAAGAAAAAGTTGCACAAAGGAAACAATCATAACCTTATAAAAAATATGTGAGGGAGCGGAAAAATAATGTCTGCACACAAATACAAATTATGCCAGCTCCAAGAAGGCATGTCCGTACAGATCATATCTATGGATTTGACCGGGATCATGAGAAGGCGCCTGCTGGATTTAGGCTTTGTCCCCGGTAATGTTGTGACGGTTGTAAACAAGAGCCCTTTAGGTGATCCGATTGCATTCAGGGTCAGTGGCACAGTAATAGCTTTGCGAAAAGAAGAGAGCTCGAATATATATGGGGAGATGGTATAAATGAACGGGAAAAAATACCGGATTGCATTAGCAGGAAATCCAAACACCGGGAAGTCCACATTATTCAATCAACTCACAGGACTTAGACAACATACAGGAAATTGGCCTGGGAAAACCGTGGCTCAATCAAAGGGATACTTTGAACATAAAAATGAAGAGTTCGAAATCATTGATTTGCCTGGTACGTATTCACTCATTGCCAACTCTATGGATGAAGAAATAGCCAGGAACTATATAGCCTTTGAGCAGCCTGATGTGACAGTCGTCGTTCTGGATGCCACTTCTTTAGAGAGAAACTTGAATATTGCCCTTCAGGTGCTGGAAATAACAGATAAAGCAGTAATATGTCTGAACCTCATTGATGAAGCTGCCAAAAAAGGGATTGAAATCAGCGAAGCGAAGCTGCAAAAAAAGCTGGGCGTGCCTGTTGTGAAAATCTCTGCACGGAACAAAGTCGGAATAAGCAGCTTATTAGATGCTGTTCTTAGTGTGGTTAAAGGCTTATTGCCTCTTTCCCCTTACAAACTGGAGTATAGTTCTGAAATTGAAGAAAGGATAGAAGCACTTATTCCGGACATTCAATCCATATATGGTTCTCATCTGCCGGCCAGATGGATTGCATTGCGTTTACTGGAAGGTGATGAGCGGATCATCGATGAGTTAAATGTCAAACTGTTAAATGAAAAAAAAGGGGGTCAAAGTTATGAGTTCGCTTCCGGGGAATACTGATCGAAGTCAATTCTTAAGAAAAAAAGCAATTGAACTTTCCACTGCTTCACTGCGGGATGACATTGTGACCAGTGCATTCTCTCAGTCAAAAACACTCTGCAATGAAACTGTTTCTATAAAGGATCAGAACAAGTTATTACAAACTGAAAAACTTGATAAAATATTCACATCTAAAATATGGGGATTCCCGATCATGCTTTCCATGCTTGCTGTCGTCATTTACTTAACGATAGCGGGTGCAAACATCCCTTCTTCCATGCTGGCGTCTTTTTTTGGCTGGCTTGAAGGGTATCTGACACTTGGGTTTAACGCCATCCATGCACCGGATTGGCTGCATGGTATCTTGGTGCTCGGCCTTTACAGGGGAACTTCCTGGGTAATCAGCGTCATGCTTCCGCCAATGGCAATCTTCTTCCCTATGTTTGCTATCTTAGAGAATTACGGCTACTTGCCGAGGGTAGCGTTCAACATGGATCGGTTATTTAAGAGATCCGGGGCTCATGGTAAACAATCCCTGACAATGGCGATGGGATTCGGATGTAATGCTGCCGCGATCATGTCAACTAGAATCATAGAATCTCCCCGTGAAAGGATGCTTGCGATTCTGACCAATAATTTTGTCCCATGCAACGGCAGGTGGCCGACGCTTATACTGCTCGCATCGATCTTCATGGCTGCAGGATTTACGGGGGCAGCCGGTACGCTGGTAACGGCTGCAGTCGTTGTAGGCATGGTTGTTTTCGGCATCATAGTCACCCTGGCTGTTTCCTGGACCCTGTCGAAGACGGCCTTGAAAGGAGTTCCTACTCATTATACGCTTGAACTCCCTCCTTACCGGAGACCGGACTTCATTAATACAATCGTCAGGGCAACATTGGATAAATCGGTTTTCGTTCTAAAAAGGGCGATTGTGATCGCTGCCCCTGCAGGTGTCTTGACGTGGGTACTTGCAAATATCATAATTGGTGATACAAGTATATTGATGCACATTGTCAACTTTTTAGATCCGTTTGCACAACAGCTGGGGCTGGATGGTTTCATTTTGATGGCTTTCATACTTGGATTACCTGCAAATGAAATCGTCCTTCCCATTTTATTGATGGGTTACCTATCAACGGGGGCCATGATCGAAGTAGAAGACCTGGATTCATTAAAGCAAATCTTTATCGATCAAGGATGGACTTGGATCACTGCATTAAATATGATGCTATTTTCACTTCTTCATTTTCCTTGCGGTACGACACTTATCAACATATTCAAGGAAACAAAAAGTAAGAAATGGACTTTCCTTGCTTTTGCCATCCCTACTGGTTTGGCGATTGCCATTACCTTTACCATTGCCCAGCTGGCAAAAGTGTTCGGGTGGGGCTGACTTAAACGGGGACATTTCACTGCCTTCCCCCTTCTGCATTGAAAGGAAGTGAAAAAATGATATCCGCAATTGTATTATTCATCATTGCAGGTCTCGCAGAAATTGGCGGCGGTTATCTGGTCTGGCTGTGGCTTAGAGAGAGTGCATCACCATGGTATGGTGTATTTGGCAGTTTGATTCTGGTGCTTTACGGCGTCATACCCACCCTTCAGAACTTCCCTACTTTCGGAAGAGTGTATGCAGCCTACGGCGGGGTGTTCATCGTCCTTGCAATTCTATGGGGATGGTGGGTTGATAAAAACACACCTGATATGTATGATTTCATAGGTGCAGCGATTTGCATGATCGGAGTATCCATCATCTTATGGGCTCCCCGATAAAGAAAAGCTGAAGTTTAGTAAACTTCAGCTTTTCTTTATTTTTTGTTATTCGTCCAGCATAACGTTACGATCGTAATCAAAGTGAACGCGGTCATTGCCAGGAATGGTATTGTGATAAATCCCAGCCAATTGATATATTCCGAATTGCATGGAACTCCGCTTGCACATGGCTTGATTCCGCCAAATCCTGGTATTTTCTGCTCCATATAATGAAAGACTGAAATGATTCCTCCAGTGATTGACATCGGGAGTACTATCTGTTTTAATGCTGCGTCATTTTTAAAAGTCGCTACCCCGAGTATCAACGTCAACGGATACATAAAGATCCGCTGATACCAGCATAGTTCACACGGTATGAAACCCTTCACTTCACTGAAATAAAGACTCCCCAACGTTGCAATGATGGACACAAGCCAGGCAGCATACATGAACAGCTGGGTTTTATCAGTTTTATTCCTGTCCATTTACTTCTGACCTTCTTCGATAAGTGTTTTAATCCGTTCATAGTCATATGGATCCTCTAGTTTTGTACCATTGATTATGATCGTCGGGGTTTGTTCAATGTTAAATTCCTGTACCAGATTTTTATCAATATTTAGCTCTTCTTCATTTGCTTCATTTTCAATATCCTTTTTCAATTGTCCAATATCCATATTTGTTGTTTTTTCTGCAACCTCGGTCAGCTTGTCCACCGTTACCCATGCTGCGTCGTGATTATCGCCCTCAGGCTGTTCTTTATACAATTCCTTCTGGAAATCCCAATAAGATTCAGGATCGTTTTTGAATACTGATTCTGCAGCCAGTGCTGCAAGTATCGATTCTTCACCATGGAATAGTACATTCACATAAGTTAAATTTGCCTTACCCGTATCAATGAAATCGCTTTTCACCTTTGGATAAATTTGATCGCCCCATGCTTTGCAGGCAGGGCATTTGAAATCCCCGAACTCCACAATCGATACCGGGGCATCTTCTTCACCAAGTGTCGGCTGCCCTTCAGTCGGCGGATGAGATTCAAGAGCTTCATCCTTAGGCTGCGCTTTATTGTTCAACATAACTATAGCTGCCAACAGAACGGCAACCAATAATGTAATGATGACCAAGTATTTCATTGGCGATGCTTTTTTGTTACTCATTATGTTTTCCCCCATTTGATTTTCAATTTAATTTACACTATCATAACATGTTTTAGTGATGTATCAGGCTGAAAAATGCACAGAAATTCGACAAAACGGCCACTTTTCATCATGTATTTAGGGAAAACTCACAACAAGGCCCGCCCCCACATATTTTCTGGGAGACGGGCCTTGATCTTGCTATTCAATATTCAATTTCATCGTAATCTTTCGGCTGGGGCTGCGCGGCCTGTTGGATATCCTCGTTATTGGAGATATTTTCAATTGTCTGCATATCGCCTTTTTCTTTTAAGGGCAGGTCTTTATTTTGCTTTTCTTCTTTCATGAGGGTGCATCTCCTTTCCACTATGCTAGGAATAATATGTGCAGGGAATCATTAAAACATCCACTTTTATTTGTTTTTATATGGTGATTCTTAAATTACTCCGGTCATAATCACACTCTATCGTCCATTCAAGTATGAAACCGCATGAATTGGTAACCCTTTAAATAGGATAAAATTCCCTGGAGGTGAGCCCATGATAAATAAAAGCTGCACATGTGAACGATGCAAATGTCAGACAAAAAAAGAATGTGACTGCCCATGCTGTTGTGAGAAATAAAAAATTCCCGGTCTACACGGGAATTTTTTATTTTATACTTTCACGTTCATACCTATTATTTCTTCAAAGTATTTAAGTGATTTCATTTCTGAGTCAAGCCACTCATTGGTTTTCCACGTATGATCAATGAATACCTCCGCAATCATTCTCCTTCGGCCATCACCATATAGAGCTGCATCCCCAAGGGCCACAACGCTTTCAAAAATTTTGACCATCAATTCAGCTATCCGCTTACTATGATAGGTTTGGGTTTCATCATCGGAACCAGCTACTTTGGCCGCCAACGACTCCAATATAGTCAACCCGTTGAGGACCTTTTCGATTGACGCACTGTACTTCTTGGGAAGTCGATCAAGCTCCTGTTTCATTTGGTTTACAAATAGTTCATGTACACGGTTTTTCTTCATCAAGCGAAGGACTTCAAGGCCGAGTATATTTGCCGTCCCTTCCCAGACGGTAAGTACTTGGGCATCCCTCAACAAACGCGGAAGAACGAAATCTTCAATATATCCATTTCCTCCATGCATTTCAATCGCTTCATGTGAAAAGTGAATTGCCTGCTCGGCAGTTTCTTTTTTCAAAATAGCAATGTACAGCCTTGTAAGGGCAGCCTCATTCTCTGTAGTTGGTATTTCTTCACTTGAGACCCGGTCATACATTTCAATCAGTCTGAAAACTGCACTTGTTTCAACTTCCTGTTTAGCGGCAAGGTTTACAAGTGTCTCCCTGATCATTGGATATTGGGAAAGCTTCTCTCCGAACGCTTCGCGGTGAAATGCATAATTTCTCGCTTCCATATATCCTCTTCTCATGATCCCGATTGATGCAACCGCGTTGCAGACTCTTGATAGATTTAAAGCTTCCATCATATAATAAATTCCTTTGTTTGGTTCTCCCACAAGGAATGCCTTTGCCCCGTCGAATTCAATTTCTGCAGAAGGAACTGCACGAACCCCTAATTTGTCTTTCAGTCGGCGGACATGGATACCATTTAAAGTCCCGTCTGTATTTCTCCATGGAACGGCGAACAAACTGAGTCCTTTGGTGCCTTTTCCGGCACCATCTATCCTTGCAAGAACCATCGCGACTCCGCACATGCCTGAATTGGAGGCAAAATACTTTTCTCCAAACAGTTCAAAATCAGATCCATTTTTAACAGCACGAACGGCATTAGCTCCTACATCAGATCCCCCCTGCCTCTCTGTCAGGAACGTCGCACCTTCATAAAGCTCCACTTCCCCGGTTGAAAGTACATGCTTCATGAATATCCCTTTCACATCTTCAGAGGCGTATTTATCAAGAAGAAGTGCCGTGGCCATCGTTAATGTGACGGGACAATAAAACCCCGGTTCTGATTGAGATAGAAGATATCCCTGTGCAAATGAATAGAGAAAATTCCCTTTTCTCCCGAGAGCAGGGATCTCTTTGTGGATATACGCCACAATCCCTTTATTGTACGTATCCCGGACCGTTTTTTTATACCCTTCATTTACCCAGACCTCAGATACTTCTTCACCAAAGCGATTATATTTAATCAGCTTTGGCTGTCCTTCCCGGTCCGTATGAACGGCACGTTCATCAATTTCATCTGCACACATTTCCCCGAAATCAGACAGCTCTTTTTCTGCCCATTGAAGGAAGTCTCCTTTAAGGGAGCGGCGGATCAATTGCTGAAAATGGGGATCTTCAAGATAAAAATTTTCAATTTTCTTCATGGTTTCACCTCACTTAATTCTTCACACAGTATCATGGGGAATCCTTCTTTCAGGAAGACTTTGCAGACAGGAATGCGGATTGATCTTCATGCTATATTTTACCCTATTTTTTAGAATTTTTAGATAGTTATATTTTAACACTCATGATGATTGAAAGTTGAATTTCTTTTAAAAACTTTTATTTTTCATTTTCATATCTTAAACACTTGATACCTGAACGCACGGGACAACATCCGGCTTCCATATAATGTGAAAAACTGTGGGGTGCGTCTTTATGAAAAAGAAAATCCTGCTTTTTGCAGATGTTGGGGTCGATGACATAGTTGCGCTTATTTATGGATACTTAAGTGATGATATCGAACTTGTAGGAGTGGTCGCAGATTATGGCAACGTGCCCAGAACACGCGCCATCCAGACGGCGAATTACTTGATGACGTATGTACCGGAAGATAAAAAATTCCCGATAATAGGAGGAGCGGAAATACCGATGACCGCGCAGGAACCGACTTATTATCCTGAAATCCATGGGGAGTACGGACTCGGTCCGATCATTCCTGACAAATTGGTGGACACGACTGAGAATTTTTTTGAAATTGTGAACATCATCCAGCAATATGATGGAGAGCTCACGATAGTAAACGTCGGCAGATTGACCTCACTTGCTACAATGTATATTCTGTATCCGGGCCTTATGGATACAGTGAAAGATGTCTATGTAATGGGCGGGGCTTTCTGGGTGCCAGGGAATGTAACAGCTGTCTCTGAAGCAAACTTTTATTCGGACCCGGTAGCTGCAAGACTTGTCATGAACTATGGCAATAATTTAACGATCATCCCCCTTAACGTGACCGACTATTCAATTGTGACACCGGAAATGGTGGATTATATCGACTCCAAAGGCCGGACAGAACTTTTAAAACCTTTGCTCGACTACTACTACGCTTTCTACAAGAAACGGAATCCGGACATTCAGGGTAGTCCCGTACACGATGCCATCACTTTGATGGCCCCTTTATTCGAAGACATGTTCACCTTCAAAGAACTTCCTGTATTCATCGTGACGACTGAGGGGCGTGTAAATCAAGGACAAAGTATCACAGACATAAGACCTTATATAAAATTCGGGGAAGATGCCAAAAAGCATCGAATCGCATTTGGATTTGATTATAAAAAATTTTACAGCAGGTTTATGTCCGTAATGACTGGTGAAGTGTTTGAATGATTCATGCACCCAACACATCTTCTCCATATGGGTTTCTACTCTCCGATTTCCGGGAATGTTATATATTAACTGATTGGAAGGAGGACGTTTCGATGAACATTAAAATACCGAAGGATCGGGGAATGGACAGGACGCTTTCCATTTTTAAGGATGGTTATGAGTTTATTCAAAAACGAGTACAGAATCATCATCTGGATGTATTTGAAACCCGCGTACTAGGAAAAAAAACTGCCCTTTTAAGCGGGGAGGAAGGTGCAAGGCTCTTTTATGACCGGGAACGAATGAAACGGAGCGGGGCCATGCCTTCCCATATCCTTAAAAGTCTGTTTGGAGAAGGGGGTGTTCAAGGTTTGGACGGTGCAGTTCATGAGCACCGAAAACTGCTGTTCATGAACTTAATGACTCCTTCAAGGCTGCACGATTTACATACCATTACCACCAAGCTGTGGAAACACACAGCCGATAATTGGGTAAGCAAACGAAAGATTGTTCTCTTTGATGAAACACTCTTACTCCTTACAAGAGCAGGGTGTGAATGGGCGGGCATCCCTCTTTCAGACAAGGAGGCACCTAAACGTGCAAAAGAACTGAATTTATTAATCGAGGGTGCTTCAAAAGTGGGACCAAAGTATTTATCAAGTGTTTCTGCACGTAAACACCTTGAAGAATGGCTGATGAAGATGATTGAAAACGTGCGTGCAGGGAATCAGTTGGCAGCTGAAGGAAGGGCTCTACACGAAATTGCCACTCATCATGACATCAACGGGCCTCCACTTCAGGCAAAAACGGCTGCAGTAGAACTTTTGAACATCATTCGCCCATTAGTCGCCGTTTCCAGGTACATTGTTTTTGGAGCGTGTGCAATGCAGGAACACCCTGAGTCCAAGATAAAGATCTCCGAAAATGAAGGCTATCTTGAAAATTTCATTCAAGAAGTCCGCCGTTTCTACCCTTTCTTTCCATTTTTGGCTGCAAGAGCGAAAAATGACTTTACCTGGCAGGGATATTCATTCAAGGAAGGGCAGCTGGTCATGCTTGATCTTTACGGAACGAATCATGACCCCAGGCTTTGGGAAAGTCCGGATAAATTTATGCCTGACCGTTTCATTAACTATGTAGGCAGTCAATATGACCTCATTCCACAAGGAGGCGGGGACCATTATAAAAACCATCGCTGTCCGGGAGAATGGCCCACGATAGAAGTAATGAATGCAAGCTTTAAATTCCTGGCAAGTGGTATTTCGTATTCATTTCCTAAACAAGATATATCATACAGCCTACGGGAAATACCCTCCCTCCCTAAAAGTGGATTTGTGATGAAAAACATCCGAATTAACAAGTCTCCTGTAAAGTAAACAGAGTAGTCTCTGATGGCCCGGTCGAAACAGACCTTTTAGAGACTGCCCAATACTATTTTATCTATTGCGAGAGCAGTCTTCCCTCAAAATCCCAAATAGATTTATATCCTCATATTTTCCGGATATGAGCCGGTCTTGTTTTAAGATACCCTCTTTAAATAACCCTGCTTTCTTCAATACAGCAATGGAACCTTTATTCCTTAAAAGGACTGACGCCCAGACCTTATTTAATTCAAGGTCCTCAAATCCAAACGAGATCATCCTCTTCACGGCTTCAGTCGCAAATCCCCTACCCCAATAGGGCCTGCCTATCCAATAACCAAGCTCTCCCTTGAAATGTTCTTTATTCACCCGGAGAGTAATCGTTCCGATTAAGTCGTTTGACTTTTTCTCTACGATTGCAAGTGGATATTCGGTCCCAAGCTGAATCAACTCCGGCTGAATTTCAATCCAGTCAATAGCATGTTCTTGCAAATATGGTTGAGGAAGCCCGATGATGCCTGCAACCTCTTTATTGTTGGCAAGATTTTGTATTGCTGCTGCGTCCGCTTTTGAAAAGGGCCGTAGCACGAGTCGTTGTGAATGAAGGGTCTGTATCATCGCTATCCCCCTTTAAACATGTATTTTATAATGAAATCATAGGTTTTCAAAAAATAATCGAATGACGTCCGCTCCTCCGATAAAGGTCCCCAATGAACTGCCGAGGTTAGCTAGTACTACAATCAATAATACACGGGTCACTTTATTTGACCAGAATCCCTTTATACTCAAGACATCTTCCGACAACCGGTCAAAATCCGCCACATTCGGGCGTTTGAAGTAAGCCTGTACCGCCCCTGCAAACCAGCCTGCAGCAAGCAAAGGGTTCAGCGAGGTGATCGGAGCCGCGACAAAAGCGGTCAATATCGCCAGTGGATGACCGAAAGCTATTGCCACCCCAAGTGCAGAGAAACCTCCATTCCATAAAATCCAGCTTATCGATTGCTGTAAACCTGCATCGGGATTGGAGATGAAGGTGTAAGCAATCAGTGCAAGTATAAAAATTGGAATCCCCCACCCTATGATTTTGGGAAGCTTGGATTTTGGCGGCCGTTCATTAAGTTGTTCAAGATCATGCTCTTTCTTGATTTCCTCTTTAATCCCCGGGACATGTGCTGCCCCTAAAACCGCCACTATTTTCTCGCCCGGCGCATCTTTTATCTTTTGAGACAGGTATTGATCTCGTTCATCAATTAAAGGTTTCTTTAAACGGGGGAATGTTTCTGTAAATTCGTTCAGCATCCCTTCCAGCATATCTTTCGATTTAAGCTTTTCAAGCTCTTCCTCTGAAATACTGTCATTGCTGAATATGCTGTAAATGATCTGCATGAGTAATTTTGATTTTCCGGTAAACCCGACATTGCTCCATATCCGGGAAAACGTCACTTGGATATTCCTATCTGCAAGAACAAGCTCCGCACCGGTCTCCTTGGCTGATTGGATTCCCTGGATCATTTCCTGCCCGGCTTGAATTCCCAGCTGCTTAGCCATCCTTTTTTGAAAAGAAGATATCGCAAGGTTCATTAATAAAAATGTCGCTTTCCGGTCCTTAATCACTTTGAAAATATCTGTTTCTTTCCACTTATCGCCTTCCATGATCGATTGATATCTTTGTTCATCCAATTCAACACACACAGAATCGGGCTGTTCCCGTTCAATGACTTCCTTTACTTGTTCAGCACTTTTTTTTGAAACGTGCGCTGTACCGATCAATATGTATTCTTTACCGTCTATGTTTAATCTTGTAATATTCTTTTCTTCAACTTCCATAGCCATCGGGTCCCTTCCTTTACAGGATAATAATCATTATTTTACCATTTTACTATGTATTTGCCTGTAAACGTTAGAAATATTTTATGTGCAGCTGTTGATCTCCATGAAAGGCTTTGCCCATCACGAACCTGTCCCCCTTTTCAACAGCTGCGATCCTTATTAAATCATCAATATCTCTCTGATATCACGTTCACTCAGCAGATTTCCTTTTTTCTCTGCAGGATCGATGACTTCTTCTATAAGATTCCGCTTCATGTCCTGCAATTCATTCATCTTCTCTTCAATTGTCCCCCTTGCAACCAGTTTGATTACTTGGACCACATTCTCCTGCCCCATACGGTGAGCACGGTCTGCGGCCTGCTCTTCTACTGCGGGGTTCCACCAAGTATCGTAAAGGATTACAGTGTCGGCACTATGAAGGTTAAGTCCGGTACCTCCTGCTTTTAAGGAGACAAGGAATATATCCCTTTCCCCGATATTGTAACGATTACATAAGTTCAGGCGTTCTTCAGAAGGAGTTTCACCATCAAGATAAAAAAATGGTGTGCTTCTTTCCGCGAGTTTCCTGCCAATCAATTGAAGCATTTTGGTGAATTGAGAAAAAATCAGCACCCTTCTGCCTGATTCCATAGACTCATCCAATAATTCCATAAGCATCTCCATTTTAGCAGAACTTCCTTCATATCCATCGACAAACAATGCAGGATGGCAGCATATCTGTCTCAATCGTGTGATTCCAGCAAGGATTTTAATCTTATTTTTTCTAAAAGTATCTTTATCCAGATGTTTGAGTGTGTCATGACGGAGTTTTGCCAAGTATGCAGCATATAGTTTCTTCTGCTCGGGAAGTAATTCGACTGTTTCTCTTGTTTCTAGTTTATCTGGAAGCTCCTCCAGAACTTCTTCTTTCATTCTACGAAGCATGAAAGGCTGGACCCTGCGTGCAATCGTTTTATTAGTGAGCTGGCTGTAATCCTTCAAACCCAGGAACAGTTGCGGAAACACTACATGGAAAATCGACCATAGATCTTCAATTGAATTCTCGACCGGAGTCCCGGTAAGGGCGAATCGATGAACGGCCTGGACTTTCTTGACAGCCCGGGCTGTTTGAGTCAGAGGGTTTTTAAAAGCTTGTGCTTCATCATAAAACACAACTGAAAATTTCTGTTCTTCAAACCATCGGATATCCCTCCGCAGAATTGAATAGGAGGTAATGACGACATCCACCTCTTGAATGGTTGACTGTAATTTCTTTCTGTTGTTTTTGCTTCCGTCTAAAACCAATGTATTTGTTTCGGGAGAAAATTTCATCATCTCACTCAGCCAATTATATGTGAGCGATGAAGGACAAACAATCAGTGCGGGTACTTCATCCTTTCTGGATTCTTCTAAAATTGATTGAATGAATGCAATGCTCTGGATCGTCTTCCCGAGCCCCATATCGTCAGCAAGGATGCCCCCAAACCCAAAATGAGCAAGGGTTTTCATCCATGTGTATCCTTTCTTCTGGTAATCTCTGAGTACATCATTCAGGGTTTCAGGTACATCAAACTCCAAGCTTCCGGGTTTATGCAGAGTATCAAGGAACTCACGGAATGATTTCTCCATCTTGAACCCTTCACTTCCATCTACAGTATCAATCAACTCAATGCACTGAGCCATTGGAAGTTCCAGTCCATCTGACAAAGAAGCAGGATGTATTTCTGCTCTTTCCAGGAAACGACGGATTTCCTGAGTTTCTTTTGTGTCCAAGGACATTAATCTGCCGTCACGCAGACGAAAATATTTCCTTTTTTCTTCCAGGGAGGATAGCAAGTCACGTATATCAGTTTCGGGTATACCATCCATTTGGAATTTGAATTCAAGCCAGTTAGTCCGCTCTTTACTTACCCTAATCCTGATTTGCGGCTTCATGTTCCCCCGGAAAATCCTATTCCTGACAGCCGTGGTGGCATACACACTCGTGAGTCTTTGTAGCTTTGGCAGTTGATAGTACAGAAAATCAAATTCCAGTTCTTCATTTTGAATAAGATAGCCGCCATCCGTCTGTGCAAATGAACTTTCCTCCATGATAGCCAAAATCCTCTTTTCCTTCTCGGTGTCCCGGATGACCAGTGAACCGGTTGCAAGGTCTTTTTCTTCTAAAGGATTAATAATGATATGATCATATTGAAATTCAAGACCGGCAAGCAGTTTATTATGCACCCTGTCCAGATAGAGTTTTGCTGTCAGGGGAGTTTTAAAGTACTGTTCAGTCAGAGATTTGGATATCCTTACTTGACCAAGGTTTTTCAGATGCGGTGCCACTTTTTCCAAGAAAAAACCGATTTTGTCTTTCGGGATGTTTATTTCCTTTTGGCCTGACGCATTCAACATTGTTTGCAATTCAGTAAGCCTTCTGAAGTCAGTATCATTCAGGGGGTAGAGTATCCCATCATACAGTACCGAATTGTACGGGGATAATAAGATTATACCTTTAAGCCCGGTGATACTTAATGTGTACCGATCTTCCTGCCATACATCAAAGACAAAAATCAAAGGCAGCGGTGAGGTGGATTTTTGAAACCTGAAAAACTCCTTTTCCCGATGTTCGATGGTCACTGTCACTTTGTCCAAAACGGTAAGAATTTTTTCGAATGAAGAGGGAGGAAGGATCAATATCTCTTTGACAATCTCAACCTCACCCTTGAGTTTGTCTCTATATATTCGCTCATCATCCAGAGTTTTAATTAATTCGCTTACAACTGCATCTGCTTCTCTTGGCAAACAGTGATTATGAGGTGAATAAGTGAAGTTGTTGTTTATTTTAAACGAGATGCCTTCTTTCAAAGCTTTTAAGAATCCCCTGATGTCATCGACAGGATGTTGGTTCATTACAATTTTCGCACCCAACAAACTCTGCCCTTCCACCATTGAAACAGGCAGAAGAATGAAATCCATATTTGTTGCCTCTCTTGTTTCAAAGTGAAGCATTTCAGCTCTTGAACGACTTTCTTTCTGACCGTTAAAAAGAGACAAAAAGTCATCAGTTAATTCCTTCCCGGATGAAGCCTGGGAGTCGTGAATTGCTATCAATACAGCTGCGGTATGCTGACATGAAAGATTATAGGATGCAAGTTTCGGGCAGCTGCAATCAGTTGCCAATTCACCCACAGCGTCTTTGAATATGGTTACTTCGAACGTTTCGGCACCTTTTACTATAGCTTTGCAAAGATTTGATTCATGTTTTAAGATGGTAACCTTATTGGTACGGACGTAAGCTTCTCCACTTTTATAAGACACAGTCCCGCACATATCCTGAATGATTTTGGGATTAAGCTTGAAATTCATAGTAATCTCCTTCTAAATGCTGAATTACGGGTATTGGATAGGTTGATTGTAACATATTTGAGGAATTAAGCAGTTTGGGGAACAGAGAATAGTAAACGAAAGAGCCAGCCTCCATGGTGAACAGAGAATGGCCCTTTCAGGATTATGTATGGCTCTAAGGAGGATCCTTGTAAGGGTGACGATTAAAGATTATTTTTCTTCACCAGTATAAATTTGGAAGGGAACTCCGAATTTGTCAATCACGGACCCATATAGCGGGCTGAAAAATGTCTTTTGAAGCGGCATTGTTACTTCGCCTTCATGCTTTAACCCCTCAAATATTTTTTGTGAAATTTCAGCATTACTCGTAGTAATACACAAAGTCACTTGGCTTCCCATTGAATGAGGCTGCCCCGGGAACGTATCGCTCAACATGATCTCCGATTCCCCGATCTTGATTGTCGCGTGCATGATACGGACTTTTGCCTCTGCTGGAAGTGGATGTTCAGGATCTTCAGGGCTCTCACCGAAGGTCTGGGAGTAAAGAATTTCAGCATCCAAAGCTTCTTTATAAAAATTGATTGCTTCGCCGGCGTCTCCGTCCATCACCAAGTATGGAAAAACTTGTACATTCATTTTAACATCTCCTAATTTAAAATATTTTTATTCCTGTACTCCATTAAAGTACTGTGCTCATTCGTGACATCACCCATTACATGATAATCATAGCAGACAGAACAAATGTTCGCAATAAGATTATGCAATTATTTTACAATATTCTATATTGTTACAATGTTCTATCAATAGTCCCTTCTTAATAGGTATAACTAAGTCAATCTATACCTGGGGGTCTGGTTCATGTTTGGATCTGTCGAAGTGATTCCATTAAATATTATAGTCAGCAATGAAGATGTACTTAGTGCTTCTCATACTTCCAGCCGTCTGAAGGCAGGAAAAGTAATTAAAATCAGCTTTTTGTTAAATAAGCATTCCTCTGCCATCACATATGATATTGATGGAGGATTCAAGACATATGTAAATGTAGAGGACTGTGCGTCCCTTACATCCATTGAAAGGCAGTGCCTGTTTTATGATACGATGTTTGATTTAGAAGATGATGTCCAGATAGAAATCGCAGGTTTGAAGCGGAATGCAGAAGTTGTTTCCATCGAAATCAATTGGAATGGAGGTCAGTATATTGTCAGTTACGGAGCAAGGGACCGGACAGAAACAGTTTATTACGGTATCCCTGAAAAAACATTGAAGAAGTGGAATACAGTTAATTCATAAGCTGTCAGCTGTATATTAACCTATCTGCCTGGTAAAGAAGTGCTGACTAAAGACGAAATGATCATTTTGTGTTACCATATTTTAAAAAGCCGGCAGGAGGAATGCTTTTGTGTCAGTAAATATGGAGAATACAAAAATGAATGATATCGCCCAATCCATCCTTAAACTTAAAGATGAAATGGTGGGTCAGAGAGCGATTGATAATAAGGATAACTACTCAAATGCTATCAGCAGGGAAATGACAGAATGGCGTCATAACCTTATCAATATATATGCAAAATCAATCACTGAGTCTCTTGATGAATCCTATGAGCATTTAAATGAATGGGGAGAACAGGCAGTGAATCTTTTAATAGATTTAGATCTTCCTTTGGATATTGCAATAGAAGAAATCAGGAATTACAGAGATAGAATAGGGAAAATCATCAGCGAAGAAGCTGAAAAAAAGCAGCTCTCGTATAATGAATTTTATAATGTCCTTTCGCGTTTTAATTCTGTTGTCGATCGGGCAGTTCACTGGCTCAGCATTTCTTTTAGCAAAAAATACTATTCAAGAATCTATGCAGCCGAATCAGTTGCGTTGGAACTTTCGGTGCCTGTAATCAAGGTCACCGATACAATCGGGATCCTTCCTTTGGTCGGTGACATTGATACAAAACGGGCTCACGAATTAATGGACAAGGCCCTTATAAAAGGGTCCGAACTTGGACTTGATCATATCATCCTGGATTTATCAGGAGTACCGATCATTGATACAATGGTTGCAGACCGGATTTTCAAAGTGATCGACGCCCTGGGTCTTTCCGGCATCAATGCGATTTTGACAGGCATCCGCCCCGAAATTGCCCAAACTATGATCAATCTGGGGATTAACATTTCAACAATACCAATCTATTCAAGTCTTCACATCGCTATGAAGGAATTGCAGGAATAGTGACTGATAGAGTGAGAGCCAGCAGAGTGGTTCTCACTCTTTTATTAATCATAATACTTTATGATCTCAAACATGACTGCAAGCATTGTGAGTGGCAGCCCGCCCTCTTTTGAGTCGATAAATACTTTTCTAGGCGGAAACTTTCGTTGGAAAGTGATTAAAGCACACTCTCTGTTTTCATTATGAAACCTTATCACCCCGTCTTTGAGGTCACTTGAGACTGTGATTAATTCACCTTTAATAGGGAATGACAAGTCAATGTGCCTTCTTCTTTTTGAATAATTACTTATTTTAAATCTATCCTTGACTCCATCTTTTATGACTTCAGCTTCCCAGCTGCTCTGAAGGAATTTCTCACCGCTTTTTATGTTTTTGACGGTTATTACAAGCCTCTCATCATGATTCTTGCCAATCAGTTTAATATGATGCCGAGGTGAAAAAAAGGCAAATATCTGCTGAAGCCTGGTGCTGAAGATCCGTTGTACGGATCCTGCATAATTCGTTTTGACATCAATGATTTCAGCAGGTTTTTTCGAATTCCTGAAACGATTTTCATAGAAAATGGCCTTATCCGCAATCTTCCCGTCTCCCCCTGTTTTTAAGCCTTTCTCTGCCCTTGTCACCCAATATCCTATTGCTACAAATACTATAAATACAATAATGACCATGAGGTAAAACCATGATGGTACAAATCCTGATGAGTACATTGATGAATCCTCCCTCTCTTTCTATCAAGGCGGCCCTCTCTTTACATCGATAAAAAACTTGATAATGTATTGGATGATTTTAAAAGCCTGAGTGAAGTATTTAAGTGGTACTTTTAAATTGATACCAATTAAAATAAATCTCGTATAAAATAATCTTATACTATTCCAACATGTTAATGTAAGGAGTGAGAAAAGTGAACTTAATCTATGAAGTTTTGCCGGAGGATAATGTTGACTGCCTGCGGGAGAGCTGCAATGAACTGATGAAATTCCAACAATCAGCCGCTTCAATCAGACCTGAGCTATTCAATGAAATGAGTTTTGAGACGCGACTGATTCCATCTATTGAAAAAGCCATACATAATTTCATCGTAGTCGTTAAAGATGCAGACCGTATTGTAGGATATGTTTATTCCAATATCTCACCGAAGGAAACCTACTCCAACGAATTTGCCACTTTCTTTGATATGGCAACTGTCAGAAAACCTAATGTAGGATGCCTATCGCAGTTTTATATTAAAGAAGAATATAGAAAATATGGCATCGACTCGAAGCTATTTGGTATGTCAATGGATTGGCTGAATCAATTCAATGAAGTTAATGATGTTTTCATCTTTGTTTCTAACGGAAATGTGGATGCACTTGAGTTTTATAAAAGAAAAGGATTTACAGTCAGCCACGAAATCCTCGGAGGATTCATTACAGTGCTGAGAAATTAATCTATCTTAAACAACATTTACTTTCCCAATCTGGACATGATAATTAATGAAAGTGGAGCCTTATTTACAAGACTCCACTTCTCATGTTAAAAATGTGGAAGATTATTTAGATTATTTTCTTCAATTCCATCCGGTTCACTACGGATGATATCCCTTCCGTACCTGTGAAAGACATCTAGATGGGCAAGCTTCCCTGTCTTTGCTTCCTCCAGAGCAGTCAGGTAATCAAGTTCCCGTCCGCTTTCTGTTTTAAAAGCGATAATATCATCGTCCCCATTTTTACGTATGGCTACGATCTTTTCAGCACCTGGCTGACCAGGTTGTGCTGATTCTTGTTGAAGATGATTTGCGCCTTCCTGCTTGTACTGTTCATAAATTTGTTCAAAATTTTCTTTTTCCAACAATAACACCTCCCGAACATACGTTTAGTATGGGCGGGAGGTGCTGCTTTTATGAATGAATAAAAAAATGCACAATAGCTTTATAGGGTTTACATAATAAAGTTATGATAATTTAGGATTTCGGAGACTACTTACATGGTTCAAGCACCAGATACTCCCTTAATGTCTGCTGTAATGTTCCTTTGGTCAGTGCATCCTTCTCAAAACTGACTCCTGAATGAATCATCTTTCTTACTAGATCAACCCGCAAACCGGTCATGACCGCTTCGCAGCCCATCATATTGATGCCTCCTAATAACCTTTGAAGATGGACAATAATGTCAATTTCCATCTCTGCTACCCCCGACATGTCTATGATTAAGGTTTGAATTTTCAATGAAGCGATATTCATTAATATTTTCTCTTCGATAGTCTGAATTCTGTAGGAATCGATTGTTCCAATCAGGGGAAGTACTGCAATCATAGAACTGATCGGAATGATCGGAACCGATAAATGCTCAACAAGCTTTCTTTGTGATAAGAGCTGCTGATCCTTAAAATCAGAATAACTGATAAAAAAGTTGTTCAAGAAACGATCAACATTATCATTGATCCTTTTTTCCAATTCGTAAAATTCTTCCCGGTCTGTTTGGGTTTCATACATTTTGTCATATTCATAAAGAAAGTGCCATAATGTACGTCTTATTGCCTGCACCCATTCAAGCTTAAATGCAAGGGTAAGTGAATGTTCCGCCCAGGCTACGCCTTCGATTTTGGCGAATTCCTCCAATTCTTTCTCATGACTCTCTGCGATATATACGACCAATTTTTCTGCATTTTTAAGAAGGTCGATATTTCCTTTCTTTAATATATCATCGATCTTGCTCCCTACATTCACTGCTTCGGAAAGCAGTTTATCCTGAAAATTTTTCCGATTTGCCACTATAAAGGCCGAAATTTCTTTCTTGTCTTCGAAAGTGGTTCCCATAAAAAACTCCCCTTTAAATTATGGTTATATATTTTTCATTCGACAAAATAAACTGAAAACCCTTCCATCGATTCAAAAATAATACTAAGCCATAAAATTTGCTGATTTGTTTGATGAATGATAAAAAGTCTCGTCAATATCTTAAGGTTGTTTTAAGTCACACAAAAAAAGGAAGCTTAAGCAAAATCGCTTTTCTTCCTGATTTTTCGGCATAATAATAATGCCTTTTCAATAGTTTTCTTATCATGAATGATTTCCTCTACCTTGATAGAGGATTCAATTTCCTTTTACTTGATATATTTTAGCTTTTTCTTTATTTCACTGTTTATCAAATGAGGATACTGCATTTCCACCAGAGTTATTGTTTCCTCAACTAACGTATTAAGGTCCTCTAAACTTTTCTCAATTCTCCCTGATAGGATATCAGACAATCTCTCGTACAAATTACTTGGTCTATCATCCATAAGCTCAATACTTTTCTCCAACCATTTAAATGCCGGATGATGAACATATATTTTATTAAGGCCAAATAATAGACCTAAAAGTTTTTTCTCAACATCGCAAATAACACTATACAGCATAAGCCAGTCTTGACGATCCAGAAGCGCTTCCCGATTATGCCATCGATTTCCAAAGTCCAGGTTTTCCAGGATCATTTCTTTCGTTAACTCTTCCGGATATGTATGGACGGTATTTTTCAATTGAGTGATTTTCTCTTTCCCAAACAATGACTGGCCATAATAAACCGAAGCCGCAATGCATTGTTTATCATAATCTGTCTCACTCCTGATTACTATATCATTAATCATCTTATCTACGGATGAGGTAAGGAAACTGCTGATTTCGAGTTTTACACCATCATTTGTCAGATACGCTTCTGACCATTCCTCATCTTCGTATGGATGAAAGGAAAGAATTTCACCTTCTGCTTTCTCTATTGGGGCAAGCCTATCTTCGTTGCTCGGAGGCTCATTCCATAAAATATGCAATTCAATATCCGAATGCTCGTCTTGCCAGCCCCTCGACACAGACCCAGCAAGCAGAATTGCTTCTACCTTTGGATTTTGTTTATAGATTTCTGCCATTTCAAGGGATTTAATTTTTAATTTGTCCATGATGACTTACCTCGTTTCATAGTTGTTCGTTCAATAATGTGTTTCGATATCAGCGGATTAAAAGTTTAGACATATAATACTCATCATGATAATCACCATTTATTATAAGAGAGTTCCTCTTTGTACCTTCCACTTGGAACCCGCACTTTTTGTAGAGTGCTATGCCAGGTGTATTACGGGTAACGGCGGTCAGCTCCAACCTTGAGATGCCGTGTATTACCGCCCATTCCTCAACAGCCTGAAAAAGCAGTGTTCCCGCACCCTGACCTCTATACTCCTTTAAAATACCGGCTACCAGATAGCCGAATGTTTCTTCCTTTGAGCAGAACCTCCAAGCGCAAAAAGGTATCCAATCATGACGCCTTCTTTCTCTGCAATTAATATCACAGCATTCTCCTGCTTTTCAACTTTTTCTATCATCGTTGTTTGCTTCTCCAAAGTCATTTGACGTTCCCCGGGCGCCATCAGCATGAATTCGGACTGATTCTCAACATTCATGATTAAATGTAATAACTCTTCTGCTTCTTCCTTTTTGACTGGTCTAATATTCATGTGAACACTCCATCTATCTTTCTATAAAAATTCTTAGACTATTTATCTAACATCCCTATGAAGGTTTAAACACTTCCAGAGATTCCTAATCCTTGTGACAGTTATTTCTTGATCATCATTTCTTTAAAAAACGGGCTCAACTCGCTCCACACGTCAAATCTGTTTCCATCAGGATCGGTAAAGACGAAATTTCTGCCTGCATGTCCTCTGTTCTCTATGTCCCCCACCATGATCCCTTTCCGATTCAATTCACTATGAAGCGAATTCAATGCATCCATACCCTCTACCTCAAACGTCATTGAAAATCTTATTCTTCCATTATGATCTTGAAAGTTCGCCGTTTCTCCTTCCTTTGCTTTTACAAGGAACAGACTATGATTTGCCAACTCAAGAATGGCTTTTTCTCCATCTTTATAGTTCAAGACCGCCTCCAGGTTAGCTGAGTACCACGATGCAGCTTTTTCCACGTCACTAACGGGTATATAGGTGGTTCCCACCCTCATTAACTTATTTTTCATCCCGTTACCCCCTCATTCATAATATAATGTTTCTATCATTACAAATTACAAATTACGAATTAAACATATAAAAGGCAAATTGAAAACTATTGTTGATAATTAACGAACTTATATGTTTTGAAACTGCCATTATCAGATGAATACCTCAAAATATTTTGATCTTCAGGCACGCCCTCGAAATAAGCCCCTATGCCTCCAGTGGTACACCTGTGACCAGATAAGAGGATATTTACCCTTTCATCAGCGTGCTTTTCCTGAAGCTCCCCCATAAAACTGAAGATTCTCCTTATGAAGTCATGAATATCCTCCATTCCTCTATATATAGTTCTGTCTGGCAGTATCCCATTCAGCTTGACTTCGTGCTTTCTGAGTCCATCTGCTTCACCTAAATCGAATACATTCAGACGCTCCTCGATAATTGGCTGAACACTTGTAGAAATCTCCGCGGTCTGTATGGCTCTTTCCTGAGGTGAAGAAAAAACATAGTCGAATTTAACTTCCTTGAAATGTTCTCTTAGTGATTTTGCCTGCTTAATTCCATCTGTGTTTAATGACAATCCGTTCCTCCCCTGCAGCCGGTCTTCTTTGTTTAGGTCTGTTTGTCCGTGCCTTACAACATATAGCAAGCCCATCCGCCACCTTTAATAGAAATTTTGTTTTTAAAAAAGCCTCTATACATTTTAAAGTTTATTCTCGGTTTCCAATACACTATAAACAGCAGAATCCCGCCATCCGCTTTTAATCAAAAGGTTTTCGCGCAGAATCCCCTCTTTTCTCATGCCGATTTTCTCTAAGACTTTGGAAGAGGCAATATTATTGGGATCACAGGTGGCTTGTATCCGATGTAAATGGAAGTGTTCAAATCCTATGTTGAGCACCTGTTCAGCTGCCTCAGTGGCTATGCCTATCCCCCAATAATCCGGATGGATGATGTATCCAATTTCACCGTTTTGGAAATCACCGATTTTCAGTTCTATTGCTCCAATTAACCGGTCATCTTCCTTACTCACAACTGCAAACATAAACCTTGTTCGAGGATTTTTTTTATGATCAGTAAGGACTTCACTCACAAACGTTTTCGTTTCCTCGACGGTGTTCGGTCCCCAGGGCTGATACCTGCAAACGACTTCTTGTGACGCGTAATCGTGAATCATTCTCCAATCACTTTCCACCAACTCACGGAATATCAATCGCCCGGTTGAGAACTTATGATTTGGAATCATCATCATTCCCCCATTCGCTTCATTAAAATGGAATTTACTATATTCCCGAAATTTTTAATGTCCCTTAGGTAATCATATCCGGGAGGGTTTCCACGCTTGTTATACATTCTTACAGCCACGGCGTCATACTTCGGGATGACCAGGCACGTACAGCCTGACGCCCCAAGAATCTGGTAAGAGCCTTGCGGTACTTCCTCACCAAGCTCACTTTTTTCATATTGATTCTCATTACGGAACCAAAAGAATCCATTCTCCGGGGTGTTCTTCAGCTTGACAGGTGTTTGAATCGAAGTTGTCATCTCGAAAAGGGCTGCGGGAAGAACTTGTTTTTGGCCGATTCGACCATTATGTAAATGGAAATACCCCCAATGTGCGAGCTCTCTTGTACTGACAAATAAATTTTTTTCAAATCCGGTGGGATCTTCGAGCCGGATACTTGGTTGATTTTGTTCATTCACATCAGCCGTGAGATGCAGGGAAGGTTCCGATTCCCATCCTGTTTCTCTTAATTGAAGAGGGTTGAACACATATGCCTTGAGAATTTCACTTACTGTGGTACCCGATACCTTCATTAATATTTTATACAACAGCGAAAGACCTGCCCCGTTGTATTCCCAGACTGTACCTGGACCGGCTGATTTAATCACATCCGGGAAATCATCATTCAGACCATGTGTGTGTGTGACAAGATGCCGGATCGTTATTCCTTCCCAGAGGTCATTGTCCCCTAGATAAGCAGATACCGCATCATCTATATCTTTAATTTTCCCTTCATGCAACATGATGGCTGTTGCAAGTCCTATATAGCTTTTACGCACGGAAAAAACGTTAAACCGTGTATTTTCATCAATTTTTCTATATGAAGATGGATCCTTCCCTTCATACCATTCCCCGATTACTTCATTCCCCTGAATTATGTAAACTGAGCTTGCGGTGGCAAAGATTTGATCCTTCACCTTCTTAACGTATCTGTAGAGGCTTTGCATTTCATTACATTCTTTGCTGATCAGCTGTTCTTGGACCTTATTCATTTTCCCATCTCACCCGAAGATTTATTTTTTTGCCTGAATTGCCTGAAGCAATATCGGCAATGATTTGATTGCATATAATGATCCAAGACCAATAATTCATGTTAACCTCTCCTCTTGATCCTTTTATTGAACACACAGTGTCATGGATTTCTAAACTAAATTTTACCATATTCTTGTATGTAATTGCCCGATTAATACAAATATTCACGTAAGTCTTGTCATATTATTTTTACTGTTACAACTGATGCAGCTTAAATTGTCAAAAATATTAAAATTTTATAACATCAAAGTGTAATAACTTGAAAAAACATGCTTATAATGATTATAATAATCTTAATCAATATTCAAGGAGTGGATGGATTGAATGGACACCCACAGGAGTAAAAAAATTTCTAAACTTTACAGAAAGATGATTACTTCTGAAAAGACGAAGGCCTTCCTGATTTATAAAGGGCTCGATGAGAAAACAAAAGAGGAATTGCATACGTTCATGAAAGACATGAATTCCCCTCATTATGAAATGCTCATAGATAAAACAATCTGATCAAATACGTCTACAAACATATAAATTATTCAGAAAATGCAAAGAAGGCTTGAGTCACTGCTCAAGCCTTTTTTGCTGTCATGCTATTTTTTTACATCTAGATAATGAATGTGATGACCGTCGCCTTCGTGTACCGAAAACAAATAGCCGTTATCTGTTTTGACTTCTTTATTCTGCTGATTCATGCATTCCTCAAGATACCATCCTCCGATTGTGTCGATGCTGTCATGATGAATATTCGTATCAAGCAGACCATTCACTTCGTGTAGCAGCAATTTTGCATCAATGATGTAGTGGTTTTCATCTATTTTCTGAATTTCAGGGATTTCATCCTCGTCAAATTCATCTCTTATCTCACGGACGATTTCTTCAATAATGTCCTCGACGGTCACTAATCCTGAAGTACCGCCATATTCATCGAGCAGAAGTGCAATATGGATCCGTTCTTTTTGCATTTTGACCAGGAGGTCGTGAATGGGTATGGTTTCAATAACCCTTATAAGGGGATTTATGAATGGTACAAGACTGTCCTCTTCAAAATTTTTCATCATGTTTGCCGTTAAAAATTCTTTAACATTGATAAATCCGTATACACGATCTTTGTCCCCATCCTCTACAACGGGATAACGGGTATAATGTTCGGAAGAAATAATGCCTTTTACATCTTCAAATGTAGCATCTTTTGAGATGGTCACCATCTCTGTGCGCGGAACCATGATTTCACGTGCAATGCGTTCATCAAACTCAAAAATATTATTTACATACTTAAGTTCTGATTTGTTGATTTCTCCACTCTCGTAACTTTCTGACAGCAGTATCCGGAGTTCCTCCTCGGAGTGAGCCAATTCATTTTCAGATGCCTGTTCTATGCCAAATACACGTACCACCGTTCTTGCTGAACCATTCAACAGCCAGATAAACGGAAACATGATCTTATAAAAGAGGATGATCGGACCCGAAAAAAGCAGAGTAATTGTTTCCGCTTTTTGAATGGCTACAGTCTTCGGAGCAAGTTCACCGATCACCACATGAAGAAATGTAACCAGTGAAAATGCTATCCCGAACGATAATATTTCAGTTAATGACTCATTTAATGAAAAATAGTTAAATATAGGATGCATCATAGCCTCAATAGTGGGTTCCCCAAGCCAGCCAAGACCCAATGCAGTTACAGTTATCCCGAGCTGACATGCAGATAGATATTCATCAAGATGCGAGACTACCTTCTTAGCGGAAACTGCTCCTTTCTTTCCTTCGGTTATAAGCTGATCAATTTTCGACGTCCTTACTTTGACTATTGCAAATTCTGTCGCAACAAAGAAAGCAGTCAGTGCTATCAATAAAAAAAGCAGAAACAGATTTAGTGCCATTATGTAAAGTCCACCTCCTGTATATTAAATATGATATTTACTGCTTGCCACCCGCACTTATTCATTCCACTAAATGTTTGTTTTAATACCTTTCCCTGTCCTCAAGGAACATCCTCAAATGGAATTAATTAGCCAAGCAGCAAGTGTATGAATTATTGTCTTTGACCAAATACTTTAGTTGTAAATTTAATCATTCAGAGGTGGCACCATGGACGTTAAAACCAAGGAAACAAACAAAGTCAGTAATTGGTGTGTCGTCAGTATGGCTTCAATCCCATTAGTCATGACACTGGGCAATTCTATGCTGATTCCTGTACTGCCCATATTCGAAAAGAAAGTGGGTATTTCATCTTTTCAAACTAGTATGATCATTACTTCTTATTCAATAGCTTCCATCTTCCTCATCCCCATCGCCGGATATTTATCTGACCGCTACGGAAGAAAAATAGTGATTTTGCCGAGTTTGATTTTTGCTCTTATTGGGGGACTTATAGCCGGATATGCTTCATGGAAAATAAATGAGCCATTTACCTGGATTATCATTGGCCGTGTACTTCAGGGAATCGGAGCTGCAGGTGCTGCGCCAATCATCCTGCCTTTGGTCGGGGACCTTTATAAAGATGATGATGAAAAGACAAGTTCATGCCTTGGGATCATAGAAACGTCAAATACCTTCGGAAAAGTACTCAGCCCAATACTCGGGGCGGCGTTTGCCGCTTTTTTATGGTATCTTCCATTTTTTTCGATTTCATTTTTCAGCCTGATTTCTATCTTACTGGTCATTTTTTTCATTAAAATACCAAAGAAAAAAGAAGAACCGCCTGCTTTAAAAGAGTTTATGAAAAACACCAAGAAAATCTTTAAACATGAAGGAAAATGGATATTCACCATTTTTGTCATAGGGATTTTTGTTATGTATGTACTTTTTGCTGTTTTATTCTTCCTGTCCGACATTCTTGAAAAAACGCATAATTTATATGGGGTAAAAAAGGGTTTCGTCCTTTCGATACCACTACTCGCCTTATGTTTTTCATCTTTCATAACTGGGAGGAAAATAAAGGGTGATCTTAAAATGATGAGAAAAATCATGTTGGTTAGCCTGACTGCCATAGCATTGAGTGTTTCCTTTGTTGGCTTTGTAAATGACCGTCTGATCATTCTCCTTGCAGTCACGAGTTTTCTTGGCCTTGCTATAGGATCACTTCTTCCTACACTTGATGCAATCATAACGGAGAATATTGAGAAAGAAGAACGCGGTACGATTTCTTCCTTTTATAGTTCATCTCGTTTTATTGGTGTAGCTGCAGGCCCTCCACTGATGTCGATTTTCATGAGGGATTTTCTTAATGGAAGTTTCATTGTGGCAGGGATCATTTCATTTGCGGTTGCTGCCTTGGTTTACTTTTTCATCAAGACAGAGGAAAAGCCCCGCTTAAAAGAAGCAACCGTTTAGCATTTTGAAAGGAGAGTCTTGATGGCAGAACAAACTGGAGGATGTAAAGATGTAACTAATTCTGAATCCACAGGTACAGGCACCATGAGCTGGTGGCACCTTACACTGATCGGAGCAGGCTGTACAATCGGGACTGGATATTTTTTAGGTTCTGCAATCGGGATAAAGTATGCCGGTCCCTCTTTTGTCATCTCATTCATTGCAGCTGGAGCAGGGACGTATATTGTTTATTATCATCTCGCAAAAATGACGGCAGAAGATCCTCAAGAAGGTTCTTTTTGCTATTATGCTGCGAAAGCATTTGGTAAATGGGCAGGATTTTGCTGCGGTTGGATGTATTGGTGGTCGAATATATTAATTATGGGCAGTCAGCTTACAGCGCTGGCCCTTCTTTCTCAATTTTGGTTCCCCTGGATCCCTCTATGGCTGCTTGCAGGTGGATACGGCATACTATCCTTATTGATAATGCTGTTGGGAACCAAGAGTTTTGATAAAGCAGAAAATTTATTTGCAGTAATCAAAACCTCGGCAATCATCATGTTCATTGTTATTGCAGCCCTTGCTCTCTTTGGTGTAATGGAAGGCGATGGGAAAATACCGAATTTTACATATCGAAGTTCAACTTTGCTGCCAGAGGGGTTCAAGGGGTTATGGTCCTCCTTGATTTATGCTTTTTATGCATATGGGGGAATTGAAGTCATAGGATTGATGGCTCTCCAGTTGAAGAAAAAGAAGGATATCGTAAAAGCGGGAAATGTCATGTTGATTATTTTGACAATCATTTATGTTACTTCGTTGACATTTGCAGTTTTACTCATAGCAACTGATGCTTTCAACGACAAAGAAAGTCCTTTTGTTACAGCATTGAGTCTGTATGATCTTCCTTTTTTTCCGCATGTTTTTAACGGAGCAGTCATCATTGCCGGCTTCTCAGCTCTTACTGCTGCTCTTTTCGCTGTGACGAATCTGTTGGTATCGCTTGCCAAGGATGGGGAAGCTCCTATCATCTTTAAAAAGAAACTTAAGACACCCAGGGATCTACCCCTTCCCTCTTTGTTGCTGGCAACTGCCGGAATGATTGCTTCTGTAGTTGCAGCTATGCTCTTACCGGGAAAGGTATATGAATATTTAACAACGGCAGCCGGAATACTGCTTATATATAATTGGGCATTCATTATCCTATCAGCCTTTAAGATTTTAAATCAAAAGGTATTCGGGAAAGCAATGGGGATACTTGGTTTATGCTTTCTATTTCTGGCTGTATCCGGGACAATTTTAGAAAAGAGCATCAGATTCGGTTTTTACGTATCTTTGGCAGTCGTCCTTATGACTGCAATAGCTGCCTTCTTGATGAATAAGAGATGGAAAATGGAAGAGCTAGCGTGAAAGTCCAATGATGTATGGTACGACTGGATATGAGTATGATAATGAACAAGAAGGATGATTAATGATTCCTTAAAGGAGGGTTTTCCATGAAACAAATACAACTGAGTTGTCCTAATGAATTTTCTCCTCTTAAAGAAGTAATTTTGTGTGAACCGACTTATATGAAAATACAAGATATCATCAATGAAACTCAACGACGTTACCACAAGGAGAACATTGATGTAGATAGAGCCGTCGAACAGCACAATAAGTTTCATGAAATTTTAAGAGAAAACAACATAACGACCCATCTGCTCTCTCCAAAGAACACATTTCCCGAACAAGTCTTCACAAGGGATATCGGGTTCACGGTTGGCAGGACTTTATTCATTTCTGATATGAAAATGCCCGTCAGGCAGGGTGAAGAAATTGAACTGAGAAATTGGCTATCAGCCAGGGGAATGTCGTACATAGACTTGGTTGAAGATGAAACGGAGGGCGGTGACGTTCTGGTACACGGGAATACGGTATATATTGGTCTGAGTGACAGGACAACTTTTGAAGCTGTGGAAAGAATTCAATCTTATCTACCCGACTATAATGTCATACCGCTGCCGATACATGAAGATATTTTACATCTTGATTGTATTTTCAATATTATTTCAGACAATGAGGCACTCATTTACCGTGAAGGACTTCGGGGAGATGATATCACCCGCCTGTCGTCGCAATTCGACTTGATTGATGTTTGCAGGGAAGAACAATTTACCATGGGGGTGAATGTACTTTCGATAGGTAATAAGAAAGTCATCAGTCTCCCGATTAATAAAGGGGTCAATAAAGAACTGCGCGACCGCGGATTTGAAGTAATCGAAGTGGAGTTCGATGAAATCATCAAATCAGGCGGCTCGTTCAGATGTTGTACGCTGCCACTACTGCGTGGATGATCCTGCAAATCAGCTGAGGGCTCGTTCTGTCCTGTATAAAATAAAACGCACTGGAGTATCTGTTGATGTCCAGTGCATTTTATTTATTCCTTGTCCCTGTTTTTAAGATGAAATTCATCCGTAAGTTTGGTTGGGAATTCGGGATGGATCTGTTCTGAAGCTTCGGTCTGGTATCGGAGATTTTTGGGGGCTCTCCTTGCTTTTCGCCGGTTCGGCAAAACGTTCTGAACGACATACTGATGATAAAACAATTCAAACACCATAACAGCAAGTGCGGCAAGAACCGATCTAGTCAGGTATGGACCTCCATCAGTCATGCCCCCACTCATAAAGTATATGAGTATGAATGCCAGACCCAGATCAGCTAGTGAGGCTACTGTATTACTGGTTCTCGGAAGCAGAAAAAGATCTCCGAGTAAATAAGCGGCCCCCCCCAATACTAAAGACATCGAGAAAATATCTCCGAATGTGATGCCTTGAACACCTCCAAGGACTAAAAATAAAAGGACAAACGTTGCCACAAATTTTATGGCAAATGCTTTTACATGCTTCATGCGTAATCCCTCCTGCCCTTAGGTTTCTCTTTTTATGTAAGATTATGCTTAATGATTGCTCGGATTTTCGGCAGGTAGAAAATAAACAAAAAGACTTGAACCCATTAAAGGATCCAAGCCCCTTTCCTATTTATTGAGTCACTTCTTTAAGGATCGATTCAGCAGTCTGTTTACCATTTTTTATGCAGGCACCGATCCCTACACCGAAATAAGATGCTCCCGCCAGCAGCACATTAGGATATCTCCTCTGTATAGAATGCTGCAGAGCTTCCACCACCTGGCTGTGCTGCAAATGATAGTTCGGCATAAGTCCGCTCCAATTTGTAACTTCTACAGACACGGGAGTCCTATCGATCCCCAGGCTCTTCGAAATATCTTTGAGGGCAGTCGCAGTAAGAGCTTCTTCAGTTAAGTTCTTTAATTCTTTATAATGAGGGTTTGAACTTTTATAAAATAACCTTACCAGCAGCTCGTGATCCTTCGAGGTGTGATCCCATTTTCGGCTGGTCCAGGTACACGCGTCACACAGCACATCGCTGCCATGTGATGTGATAAATCCGGTCCCATCTGCAGGAAGAAGATCATCTTTTGCATTGAAACCAACATAGATGCTGGTAAGGGATGAATTCTTCAACTGATTGAAATGAACATCCAATTGAGGATCCCTTATAATTTTTTGAGTAACATCATGTGTAGTTGAAAAAACGACGTAATCTGCCTTTATCTTTGTTCCTTCTGCTATAGTCAGTTCATATTCTTCACCACTTTTTTTCAGTTCAATAAGTTCAGCACCGTTCAGGATGTCAGCTTCCTTAATGATATCTTCCATCCGCTCTATCATGGTAGATAAACCGTTTTTAAAAGAGATGAATTTTCCTTTACTTGAACTTTTGAATTTATGTTTATTTTCGCCGAGACCTTTTATAATACTTCCATACCGATTCTTATATTCCAGGAGATAAGGAAGTGTGGAGGCCATCGTCAGTTCATGCAGCTTTCCTGAATAAACACCCGACAATACAGGAGCGATTTGATTCTCGACAAGCTCCCTGCCAAAAAAAGCTTCAAGAAATTGACCTATAGAGCTGTCTTTAGTGAACTGTGTATTGGGAGTCTCCAGCTCCTTCATCGCCCTGCGCTTTCCTTCTTCAGATATGAGGGTACTCTCCATCAATGATTCTACACTCATGGGTATGCCGAAAATCGTATCTTCCGGAATTTTGTGCAGTTTTCCATATGTATAGATATAGGAAGTCCCTGTTTTGTTATAGACAAGTTCATCTTGAAGTTCCAATTCCTCTATAAAAGGCAGAACGCCTTCATTCCGTGCAACAATTGAATCAGCACCGGTCTCCATGATGAAGGGGTGATCTTTCACCGTCTTTATTTTTCCGCCAAGCTCCTTATCTCGCTCAACAAGTGTCAACTCGATATCCACATTTTGTTCTCTTTTCAATTTATCTAAATGGTATAGTGTTGTCAGCCCGGTAACTCCCCCGCCAACTATAACAACCTTTTTCATATTCCTTCACTCCAAATGCAGGTTTATACCAATAGCCTATCATTTTTCATAGTGAAATCATAAACAAATAGGTAAATTATTGTGTCATTTTATTGAAGGTCTATGTATTGTTAAATGGATTCGGCTTGAAAATAAATGCCCATCCTGCCATAAGGGAAGATGCTGGAGGATGGGCATATACTTTTTACAACAGCAATTATGCGATTTTCCTGCACTCGTCTGCACACTTGAGGCAGGCATCCGCGCATTTTTGACAGTGGTCATGGTCGTGCTTTTTACATTCGTTTCCGCAAGCTTCACAAATACTTGCGCATACTGAAGCAAGTTCGGATGCAAAAGGGGTTCCTCTTACAAGAGCTTGTTCCAAAAATCCGCACATGTCTGAACATTCCCGGTCCAATCGGATGCAATCAGCCATCATTTTAACATCATCTTCTCCGAGGCAAGCGTCGTAACAATGGTTACAAGCTTCCATACATTCATGTAATGTTTGTACTAACGATTGATACTTTTCATGTGACATTTTACAATTCCTCCTTTAATATTTTGCGTTCATTCTTCTTTATCCGTGTTTTACCTCAACTAAACAAATTTACCAGAATTCAATTGAATTACTTGCTTGTTGATCCGGATAGAATATAGTTTCCCTGATATATTGCAGAAATTATGCAAGTTGCATTATATTATTTAATATTAACTAAATATAAACGAGTCACTATTGCTTCACCTTCAGACAAAATCTTCTAGGTCGTATATTTTTTCACCTAACTATCACTTCCTCAGAAATTCATGAAAGAGTATTTCCACAAACTTCTTCTGAAGATTCCAATGACGAACCCGCCGCTAAGCCAGAAATACCGTCAAAACAAAAAAAGTGACAATCCATTTAAATTGTCACTTCTTTTAAAATGTGATCTTATTTTATTTTGTTACCGAAAACAGGACCCGTTATCTAGGTACGGAAGCTTTTGTCCATATCATCCGTTTACTTCAACAACATCCTGTTTATAATATTTCGCAAAGATTTCAGCAAATGCTTCTGTGGAATTGTAAAGTTCTACTAAGTTGTTTTCCACTCCCCCGAATTCGAGGAGCATGGCTCTTTCTGTCAGATCTTGATTGTAAACTCCATTCCCTTCAGCTTTTGTTTTAACAAATACGCCCCTGCTGATCCCGGGATACTTCTCTTCTAGGGCACTATTCAGTTCTTTCGCGATAGCCAGGTTTTTTTCGAAATTTTTGTTTTCTTTTCCGACTATAAAAAACAATCGCGCATACTGTTTTCCATTGATTGTCTTGGTCGTAATGTCACGGGGCTGGGAATCCCTGTGTATATCAATCAGGTAATTGAGGTCATCGTTTCCGGCCAGTGCTTCCTGGACCTGCTCCCTGGATAATTTATACGATTCATAATACGTCCAATTTTTATCTTTTAATGCCTGTGTAGCATCTGTTTTATCCTGTACAGCCCCTATCCCTCTTTTTGCGAGTTCTTGCTGAAGCTTGGAGCCGATGGCTAATACATTTACTTTTTCATTTGTACTTGCGGGATCCTTTGATTGGTTGTTTTTAATCAGGGGACTGAAGGCTTCCCAGCTGTGTGAATGATAGATAAAGACAGACTTTTTATCGACCTCTTTGAACTCGTCGCCGCTTTCGCCGTTCGCCCGGTCAATCTGGTGCTGATCGATTTCCTGATTCTTTAATTGTTCATCGGTCGGTGCAGGCGACTCTACAGGGAGATTTGTAATATCAGTCCCTTTCCCCGCCACCGCAATTTGTGTGTGATAATTTTCAATCCCGGGTATCTCCCTTCCAAATAGACTCCGGGGGTCAAACAACGAGACATTTGTTACGCTTTCCAGCCAATCAAAATCAGACTCCAATTCTTCTTCGTTCAATACTCTTAACGGGGTAATTTCTTCAGAAATAAGTTTTAATAGTGTTTCTTTTGGAACCATATCAGATACTGTGGTGTAAAACAGCGTGTCCACTTTCAATTTAATCGCCGTGGCAGAAATAAGCCAGACAGAAACATAAAGGAGGATGATCCCAAGAACGATCATTCTTGCCAGTGATTTAACAGTCACGAATACTAGTAAGGGTAAGGTGCCATCTTTTCTGGATTTGTACGCCATGAATGAACTCCTATACTTATAAGATTTACTAGTTCACTATATGCGCACTGAGGTGAATATAGAATGTTTACAATGGAATCAATGTTGAATACAGCCGATTAATCTGGTGAATATAGTGGTTATTGCTTAATGGGTATATAAATGTTCTATTTTATGATATAATGAATACTTAATCAAGAATAAATTATTTTGGGTCTACGAGACTGTATTTAGTCAACCCCTCTATAATGTAGAAGGGAGACGTTTTATGTCATTCGATACAATTGTACGAATGCTGAAAACACAAGTGGACTTCAAAGAGAGTGAGATCGTTCATACGTTCCACTCCACAACCAAGACACCGATATTGTCTGTTATTTACCACTTTGACACCGAAACGTTCTTGCTGACTTATAATGATACACAGCAAACAGAGAAATTTACAAATATAAATGAGTTGGCAGGCATCATAGAACGATATCTAAATAAACAGCCATTGGAAGTAAAATCATAAATAAAACCGCCGCATTGCAAACAGCAATGCGGCGGTTTTCAGTTAGGATAACTTTGAAATAAACATACTTGCTATGCCAAAATACACAAGAAGGGAAAAGATATCATTTATCGTTGTAATGAGGGGGCCCGAAGCAACCGCGGGATCTATATTGAACTTGTACAGGACAAGCGGGATGATTGTTCCTGCAAGTGTACCGATAATCAGGGTGATTAATAATGAACTGCCCACGACTATCCCAAGGATCAAGCTGCCCTGCCAAATAAACGCAATGATAGAGATCAAAATGGCACAAGTAAGCCCTATGATGATGCCTACCCATAATTCACGGAATATCAGCTTCACCACTTGTTTGACATCCAAATCTTGAGCCACCAACCCCCTTACCACCACCGCAAGCGACTGTGTTCCTGTATTCCCTGTCATCCCGGCAATCATCGGCATAAAAAATGCAAGAGCAACGGCTGATTGCAATGTTTCTGAAAAGCCATCGATTATGCTCCCTGAGACAAGCCCGATCAAAAGCAGTAGAATGAGCCACGGCAATCTTCTGTAAGCAGCAACGAGAGGTTTTGTCTTGAAATCAATCGCTTTACCGGAAGCCGAGAGTTTTTCAATATCCTCGTTTGCCTCCTGGATCACGACGTCGAGGATATCATCGACGGTAATGACGCCCATCAATTTGTCATTGTCTTCAATCACGGGAATCGATACAAAATCATAGCGGCTGATCAATTTGGCCACATCCTCCTGATCCGTAAGGACATCAACCTTGACCACCCTTGTAAACATGATATCTTCTATTTTGTCCTGCATTTCTCCAAGAAGCAGATCTTTGTATGATACAACTCCTACCAGCTTCTTACCTTCATCGATAACGTAAAGGTAGTTCAAATACTCTGCGAGTTCTGCAAAGTCTTTTAATTTATCAACCGCTTCTCGGACCGTATAATGCTTAGAAATCCATACGAAACGGTTATTCATCAGGCGCCCCGCTGATTCAGCCGGATATTTCATCATGTACTGAACCATATCCGATTCTTCTTTTTTCATTTCGGACATCAGTTCTTCGATTTGTTCCGGTTCAAGGTCGGCTAAGAGTGTGGTCAAGTCATCATTTTCCATCAGATCAAGGACTTTTGTCGACTTCTCAATCCCCAATTTCTGAAGGACTTCGAGCTGATCTTCTTTCGACAATTCCTCCATCAGCTCTTTAAGTTGTGCCAGCGTTAAGTATAAAAGGAATTTATTTCGATGCTTTGCTGGTAAATGCTGATACTGCTGAGCCACATCATATGGCTGCAGCTCGTCTATGATATCCAGAAAAACCCTTCTTTTTCCGTCTTTCAAGCTCTGAATGATTTCATGCATCAATTCGTTTTCAGAAGGCCGCATCTGCATCCATCTCACCTCTCTATGCCTGCATTGTATTGTTATAATACCCATAATGGTCAATGTTGAACAAATATGGTCAAAACAAAAATGGCAAAAGAGCTCCTGACGGCGCAGAAGCTCTTTTGCCTAACGAACAAATAAGGAGGTACTCTTGTCTATACGGCGGAAGTATATAGACGAGAAAACTTTTTATGGGTAAAACGAATGAGGCTTTTCTTTTACGGTGACTAAAGGATTTTAAAAAAGCCGCTTTTCGAAGAGCCGAATTCTTTTTTACCGATTTGTTTGTTTCTCTACTTCACTATATGTACAACCCTTAAGGGGTGTGCAGACAAGCATATTCTTTTTCTGAAAATGGTCATTTCCCCATCAAGATGCAATTTTTTTCACCTGGGGGCAATTTTTTGCACCTTGAGGCAATTTTCTGCATCTTGATGCAAAATCTTCTTCATCTTTTTAGGATGAACCCGCTTTTTTGGTAAAGAATAGAATTGACAATAAACTAGGAGTGGATAAAAGTGAAAAAATACCTCATTGTATCAATGGCTATTCTTATGACTTTAACGCTGTCACCCAATCTCTCAAAAACCCAGGCTGTCAATAATGAGTGTCTTAATCCCGCTGCCCAAAAGTTAAAGGAGGACATGCGCCTCCTCTGGAACGATCATGTCATTTGGACACATAACTATATTGTCAGTGCCGTTGACGGTTTGGAAGAGCAAGATAAGGTGCTTGAAAGACTTCTTCAAAATCAAAAAGACATTGGAAATGCATTTAAACCTTTCTATGGGGAGAAATCTGGAAACAGGCTTGCTGATTTGTTGACAGGACACATTGTCCTTGCAGGGAAGATTGTTGAAGCTGCAAAAGCAGGAAAACAAAAAGAAGTGGAACAACTAAATAAAGAATGGTATCGGAACGCTGACGATATCACCTTGTTGTTGACATCTGTTAACCCGGCATGGAGTGAAAAAGAGTTGAAGGAACTTCTATATATGCATCTTGATTTTGTCACGAAAGAAGCAGTAGCCCGTATTCAGAAAGATTGGGTGAAGAATATCCAAACCTTCGATAAAGGCCGGGCGCATATTTTTCACTTGTCTGATGCTTTGTCTGCAGGGATCGTAAAACAGTTTCCAAAGACTTTTTGAATAGGGCTCTTTTCGCATACTTTGTTGCTATACAGACAAGAAAATACCGGAACTTGGGTATTTTCGGGTTGTCCGTCCGTCTCTAGTTTAAACTTGAGTTCGGAAAGAGCACGTACACAAGTTCCTTTCAGGTTACAACTCTATTTACGAAAAGCAACAATCTTTTAGAAAACAGCCTTGAATAAATTAAAACGCTGAATGACTTGTTCAGCGTTTTTTTATGCATTCATCGTAACTGGCTATCACATTGGATTGGTTAAGTCGATTTCTTTTATGATTCTTGCAGGGTTTCCGCCAACCACTACATTTGAAGGTATATCCCTCGTTACAACTGCACCGGAAGCAACCACCACATTATCTCCGATTGTTACCCCTGGATTGATGATGGCCCCGCCGCCAATCCATGCGTTATTACCGATAACGACCGGTTCGCCGTATTCCATCCCCTTGATCCGCTCATATGGATTGACAGGATGGGTGGCGGTATAGATATGTACTCCAGGTGCAAGCATGCAATGATCACCGAATCGGACTTCACATACATCAAGGATCACACAATCAAAGTTCGCAAAGAAGTTGTCACCCGTGTGGATATTATAGCCGTAGTCACATCTGAAGTTCGGCTCCATATAAACCTTTTCACCGGTTGAGCCAAACAACTGCTTGATCAGGCCCACGCGCTCGTCATATTCGGTTTCCTTTGTTGCATTGAAATGTCTGACAAGTCTCCTTGCGTGTTCCCGTTCTTTCACCAGTAATTCATCCCAGGGCTTGTATAACTCCCCATCCATCATTTTTTGTTTTTCTGTTTTCATATTTTCACTCCTTTTTTACACAGATTTCTATTCAATAAGAGACCGGTATTAATAAAGGGAGTTTACTGTACTTCTCTATACAATCTTTCCGCCCTTCTGACACTGAGTGCTAATATAACCAAGGAGAATACAATGGCGACCACCCATAATTGATTTTCTCTCACAGCAAATATGATGGATGCAATACTTAATGATAAAGCCGTTATAAATCCCATTACAGACTTTATGTCTGTTAACACCTTCTTGTTCATCTCATTACCTCCCAAAGCCCATGACGTATAATACTCATATATTAACATAAAATTCCATAAGACATTTAAAAAGATCGAACATTTCTGTTCGACCTTTCTTGTGCTGAATGTCTCTTTAAGGAACCATTACCTCAATGTGATTTGAGATTACCCCCAGTTCTATAGGCAGCTTCTGTCCCTCCTCTCCATCCACATTCGTGATAAGCTCGTCCGGAGAAGACAGTTTGATAGATTTTGCCTTGAAATAAGTCACATCTTTATTCTTTTTCAACTTTCCGGTCATGATGGAAGACATGACGGCAGGCAGTTTCAGTACATTAATATCGTCTATAATATAGCAATGGATCATCCCGTCATCTACCTCAGCATCTGGAGCAATCTTTTCAAATCCTCCAATCGAATTGGTCAGTGCAGCAAGGAATAATAATGAATTGCCCTCCCAATACTGACCGTCATATTCTATTGCCAGTGGGTAGGTAGGGTTTGATGCCAATGTTTTTACCCCTTCAAGGACGTACGCAAGGGGTCCCATCTTCGTCTTTTCCTCTGGGGAAACCTCATACACCGCTTCTGCAATCGCCCCTGCAGCAACAATGTTGACAAAATAGTCTTCATTGATTTTCCCAATATCAACTTTTCGGATCTTGTGATGCCGAATTAGCTCAATTGCTTCCTTGGGGTCCAAGGGAATATTCAGTGCTCTTGCAAAATCGTTCACGGTACCCATCGGGATGATTCCGAGCTTCGGCCTATGATGTTCATCTATAAGGCCATTGATCGTCTCATGTAAAGTACCGTCTCCCCCTATTGAAATGATAAGATCATATTCATCTTTACATGCATTTTGACAAAATTTTGTTGCATCGAGCTCTTTCTCTGTTTGACTGATTTTCACCTCATAACCTTGCTGACTTAATATCTGCTCTATTTCTTCAACATAATCGACTGCTTCTTCCTTTCCCGAAGAAGGATTCACGATCATCATTGCTTTATTCATCTTCTTTCCTCCCAGTTGTCCCAGATATACGTATATATACCTCAAACTGGATCACAAAAAACCAGCAGGGGATTTTATCGTTAAGATGGAATATATGTTTATCTCCTCTATTTTAAGGATAAACCCTATACAATTCCTTTTTTAGGACTAGGAGGTTCAACCTTATGAAACCATGTGATCAACATCAGATAAATGAACAAAGCAAACCAGAGCGGAAGAGCACAAAATCCCGTGACCAGGACTACCATAACCTGATCTTATCCACCCTCCAGACGTGTGAGTCACTTTCAATCAAGCCAACCATTTCAATGCTGGTTGATTTTTCCGGTCTGTCAGAGGAAAAGATATTGGAAATCATGGAGGACTACTATAAAAAAAGCTCCTCTTTGGACAGATTGAAATCCATGGATGATAATTCTTCTTCCTGAATTCAAAAAAGAGTGTGTACCTTTAATGGCACACACTCTCTTCCTGATCATTTGTCCACTGATTAATCTTCCAATAATCCATTTTCCACGAGCCAATCGTGGGCAACTACGGAAACACTGTTTCCTTCGATATCTACTTTATAATTCAGTTCACGCATGATATCACTGTTCAGTTTATCAGCCAAACGGGCAGTGATTTCTTTTATTTCCGGATATTTTTCATATGCTTCTTCATTGATGCTAACTGCAGCACGATATGGTGGAAAGAAATGCTTATCGTCTTCTAAAGTGACAAGTCCGTAATCCCTGATCGTGGCATCTGTTTCAAAAGCAACAGATACATCAACCTGATTGTTATCCAGGGCACGCTGTGTCAGTCCTATGTCCATTTGTTTGATATTTTCTGCACCGAAGCCGAAGCCATATTTTTTTTCGACTCCGGGAAGTCCATCCGGACGGTTTGCAAATTCCGCATCGGAAGCCATCGTCAGTTTTCCTGGGTTATCATTAACATATGATGCAAGATCACTGATCGACTTAATACCCAGCTCCTCCGACTTTTCCTTAGTCATCGCAAGTGCATATGTATTATTGACCTCCGACATATTCATCCAAAGAATTCCGTTCTTGGCATCAATCGCTTTTACTTTTTGGAAAGTTTCCTCCGGATCTGATATCGGCTCTTTCCCCATGTATGTAATGAGAGCAGTACCGGTATATTCCCACATAAGATCCACCTGTTCATTTTCCAGAGCCTTTCTTACGACCGTACTGCCCAGGTTGTTCATCTCCTTGACTTTGAAACCTTCCTCTTTGAGCAAAAATGCCGTCATCTCAGAAAGCAGGTACTGTTCCGTAAAATTCTTTCCTCCGACTGAAACTTGCTTCCCTCCTCCTACACTTGAACAGGAAGAAAGGAAAAGTGTAAGAGCCACTGCAAGTACGAGAGTCAGTTGTTTATTCAGCATACAATCACCTCCGTTTCTTGTTACATTCCACCGGTTCGCTTAATCCCTTCAGAAACGACTGCCCGTTCCAGCAGTCTGAGTAAGAAATCCACTGATATCGCCAGCAGTGTGACCGGGATTGCCCCTGAAATTAAATAACCGTTATCAAATAATTGAATACCTGTAAAAATCCAGACACCTAGTCCTCCGCCTCCGACTACATAGGCAAGTGCTGCAGTCCCGATATTCAATACGACAGCTGTCCTGATCCCCGCTAAAATGGAATAAGCCGCATTTGGGAGTTCGATTTTAAAAAGGATTTGAGATGGAGTCATCCCCATCCCCCTTGCTGCATCTTTTAAATTTTCATCAAGGGAATCGATACCGGCTACTGTATTTCTGTATATCGGGAGCAGGGAATAAATAAACAGTGCAAACACAGCCGTTTTAAAGCCAATTCCAAGTATACTGATCATAAGAGCGAGAACAGCAAGACTCGGTATGGTCTGACCAAAGTTTACAGTATTCGAAACAGCCCACTCAGCCCTCCTGGACGACTTGCGTGTAATCAGGATCCCTGCTGGCACTGCAACTGCTATAGCTAAGAGGGATGATACCAGGACCAGCTGAAAGTGTTGTTTTAATAATAATAGAAACGTGTTGGTTTCACTGAAGATATAACTGAAATATTGATTCTTTACCGCCCAAACCATAAAGATAATGACCAGTGCATACACCAAATAACGAACAAGCAGGCTGATCAGTTTTTTCTTATTCATGAAATCATCCTTTCACAGCCTGAGAGGTTTTGCCCTTGATTTCATAATGAAGATATTTCTGGACACGGTCAATCGTAATCGCACCAAGTCTATCCCCGGCATGATCCAAAACAATGACCTGCTCTGCTTCCTGGTTTAATAGCATGGAAAGTGTATTCCTCAAATCATGATGCACGCTTATCGTTTTTGTATCCTCTATGGTTTCATCAATATCAACAAGTCCGATAATTTCTTTTAAATCAGAAATGGTATGCAGACTTAAACTCTTTATCGCCCTGTCTTTCCCGAAAAATTCATACACAAAGTCATTTTTTGGCCGCACGAGCATTTCGGAGGGTGAATCATATTGCATGATTTCCCCGCCTCGCAGTAAAACGATTTTATCTGCCATCTTGATTGCTTCATCGATATCGTGACTGACAAACAGAATGGTCACTTCTTTTTGAATCTGCAAAAATTCATCCTGTATTTTTTCCCGGATGATCGGATCGAGAGCACCGAACGGTTCGTCCATTAACATGACGGGTGGATCTGCTGCAAGTGCCCGGATTACGCCGATCCGCTGTTGTTGACCGCCTGATAATTCATGCGGATAGCGTTTTCTATATTTGTCGGGACTCAAGCCGATCATACCCATCAATGAATCAAATCGTTCTCTTTTCTGTTTTTTATCCCATCCCAGCATATCAGGGACAATCATTACATTTTGTTCGATTGTCATATTGGGAAATAATCCGTTGCTTTGAATGACATATCCGACTTTTCTTCTTAACTCTATTTCATTCAGTTGCATGGAATCCTGACCATCGATGATGATCTTGCCTTCGGAAATGGATTCAAGCCTGTTCACCATGCGAAGCAATGTTGTCTTTCCACAGCCTGAGGGGCCGAGAAGGACAACTATGTTACCCTTTTCCACGGTGAAATCAACTTTGTTGACGGCTGTCACTCCGCCTTCATACGTTTTTGTTGTTTGATTGAACGTTATCTATCATCTTTTCACCTCTTTAGATAGATATTCTTTTGGGTGTGAAGCGTTTTTGTATCCACATAAGAATGCCATCCGCAATGATCGCAAGGATTGCAACGGCAACAGATCCACTGATAATTAAATAATTATCCCCCCTGGAGATTCCCTGGGTGATAAGGACGCCCAGTCCTCCAGCTCCTATATAAGCTGCAATGACCCCAATTCCAATGTTAAGCACCACCGCTGTTCGGATACCGGCCATGATCAGCGGAAAAGCATTCGGAATTTCTACACGGAACAATCGTTGGTGTGTTTTCATTCCGAGCCCCTTTGCTGCATCTCTCATTTCAGGACTGACATTCTTAATTGCTGTATATGTATTCCGGATGATGGGCAACTGGGAATAAAGTACCAGTGCTACAAATGCGGGGACAAAACCGATTCCCTGATTGATGATCGAGAAAATGGGGATCATGACTCCGAATAATGCTATGCTTGGAATTGTGAGCATTACCGATGCAATCTGCAAAACAGTCTCCGCCAGATAATCATTCGTAGTCAAATAAATCCCAAGCGGGATACCGATCAAAAGTGCAACGAAGATCGCCAACCCGACAAGTACTGCGTGTTCAATCGTCATATCCAGGATTCTCGGAGCATTGACTTCAAGGAACTTCATCCATTTATCCAATCGAAACCCTCCTTTTAATAAGTTTTGGGCAAAAAAAAATCGATCAGGCCAATAGCCCAGTCGATTGTTAGTATACCCTTACAGAAGCTTAACATTCTTTTGACAAACTGTCTAAAACTACGCTTTTCCCCGTGATGGATTTTCATTAATTAACAATTTCGAGGATGTTCCCATCAGGGTCACATAAATGTATACGCCTGGTACCTGAGTCTCTTCCTATCTTAAAATGTCTTGACTCCAGCAGCCGGCAAAGGGTAAAAAGCGAGGCGGGGCGGCTGTGCTTGATCGCCCTTGTCAGTTCGGAAATCAACTCATGATCTCGGGGCAAACGTTGGACCTGAGGTGTGTAGTCCCTCATTTCCTTTAATCTCGACCTTGAACGTGATAATGCCGTTTTTACTGATTCATCCGAAATTCTGAGCATCTCTGCGATTTCTTGAGAACGGTAATTGAAAACATCTTTCAAGGTAATGAGAACTGCCTGACGGATTGGCAATTTCATCATCAGCTCCTCAACCAAACCTTCGCAGGTAACAAAGTCTTCTTCAAACTGGTAAAGCTCTTCCCTGAAACCGGTGACGGCTTTTTTCTTTCTTAATTCGTCGATAAAAAGGTTTTTTGCCACTTTGCACAGAAAACTAATAGTGAACTCTCTTTCAGGATCACTCTTTTTTAGCGAGTATACCTTAGTCAACGTCTCTTGAACCAAATCTTCAGCTGCCCAAGGTGAACCTGTCTGCTTTAAACAAAAACGGTAGAGGCGGGACATGGTTTTGTCTATATTATCGAATATCACGGCAATCCTCCAATTTTTTTGAAAAAGTGTGTAACTTTTCGTTCTTTTCATTCGTTAGCAGAATGATTTTAAATATGTTAGGAGTGGGCTTATGTTCAAAGTAGGAAGCGTATTCATACCAGTGACAGATTTAAAGAAATCCAAGAAGTGGTATCAAGATCTACTAGGTGTCAAATTAATTGATGAATGGGACGGCGGCGCCGGGTTTTATTTCCCTGCCTGCCCGACTCAGATGGGCTTGGTGCAAGTAGAGAAACCTCAGCCGTCAGAGTTTTCAATAGATAAAAACAAGAAAAATTCTTATTATAACTTTCTCGTTGCGGATATTGATGAGGCTTATTCCCATTTTAACAGAAATGGTGTCAGAACTTCAGAAATAGATGAGTGGGATGGGATGAAATTTTTTGATTTTATTGATCCTGACGGTAATCCTTTCAGTGTCGTCAACGAAGTGGAAGGTTCTCCTTTTCACAGGGAAGAAGTAAAGAGAATGCAGGAAAATAAATAAAACTTGATTAACATAATAACGAAACAAGGAGCGGGGGATATGACAGTCATTAAGGAATTGAAGAGCGAGACAGACTGGCTTGAGGCATACCCCTTGATGAAGCAGCTAAGGACTCATCTGGACCGGGACCAATATCTTGAATTAGTAAAAGATTCGGCTGCTTCAGACGGATATCAACTGGCGGCTTTGTACTATAACGAAAAGATTGTGGCTGTCACCGGGTTTATGCCCATGATCACACTTTATAATGGAAGATTCATTTGGGTATGCGATTTAGTCACTGATCCTAATGAGCGCTCGCAAGGTCACGGGCGTGAATTACTTTTGTATGTCGAGAAGTGGGCAAAGAATCATGGTTATGAGCGCATCTCTCTTTCATCGGGACTTCAGCGGATTGATGCACATCGATTTTATGAAGAAAAAATGGAGTATCAGAAAAAAAGCTTTGTTTTCTTGAAGGACTTATAAAGGGCATACGATGAAAGGTTTAAAGATGGTTTGACCTTTTAAAAGAGCCTGCGCATGCCGGTCATGCAGCAGGCCCGTTTCTTTTAAGTTCGCGGAAAGTAATGGTTGAGAATGCTGCGTACATGAAGATTGATAAAACACCGGCCGCAGTTGAGAATATGAATAGTTTATATAAACTGAATAATCCCCATAACATGATCGCTGCAAGAAACAACTTACCTTTAACTGGATTATTCCGGTATATAGATAAAAATACAGCCAAAGCCAATGTCATGCTTATCGCATGCACGATGATAAGTATTACTCCCCACATGGTCAGGACCTCCTTCATTTCTATGTGTTGATTATATAATCGGCACTTTCTTCAGGATTTACATTCATTAAGTAGTAGTCCTCAGCTTTCCAATACCGTTTCTTGAACTTTTCCAAGCGGGACTGCGTTAGTTCACTTTCCCTTCTGAATCGTGTCTCCCTGTCACAGTTTAAATAGATGACATAATCAAGATAGTCCTTCCATTCTTTCCGTTGAAGAAATACCCCTTCAATCAGGATACATCCGGTTGATGGGATATTTATATCTTTCGGAATTTGAACATCCTTTTCCCCATCATAAAATTGAAGTTTCAAGAAGGTTGAGTTCCTAAGCTGTTCAAACATGTCTTTTCTCAACTTTTCCACATTCCACTGAAGAAAATAATACTCTTCCCATTCTTCAAATCCGGTATTATATCTTTTAGAACATGTCTCGATAAAGTCATCCAAATGCAGACAAACATGATCGATATGATTATCCACCAAGAATTTTTCGACCATATTCACACACGTTGTTTTCCCCGATCGGCTCAATCCATCAACACCAATTACGATGAGCTTACTTTCATTGTTATACATAATCTTTTCAAACACACTAAAGTCCATCATTGGTATCCCCTAAAATTATTTTCTATGCACCTAAAATGTCTGCGAGGTGTTTTCCTAAGTATATCCCGCTTGCTGCAGCCTGGGAAAGAGAATGAGTGACTCCTGAGCAGTCACCGATCAAATATATCCCTTTCACTTCACTTTGAAGGAATTCGTCAGTAAATAACTTGGGTTCATAGAATTTGGCATCCAGTCCGTAAACAAGTGTATCTCCATGAATCTCTTCACCAAGCAGATTTTCCAGTGCAAAAAGAAAGTCGAGCAGGGCTTGACTATACAGTTGAGGTATTTCTTTCCTGACATTCCCGATATCCGCATTCAGGGAGGGTACCACTCCATTGCCGGCAAGGGCTTCAGTTGGCATTCCATTCTTAAAGTCTGAAAGTTTCTGGACAACAACCCTGTCCTTTTCCCTGTTGATACTGCCAATGATCTCTTCTGCCCGGTTCATTGCATCATCATAGGAAGAATAATACCGCGGCACGAATAGCGTGAAATTCAAATTGGTGCTTGGAGTTTCTTTTTCATAAACGTTTTGTCCATCAGGCATAACTAACCCGTGTTGATGTTTCCTAATGATTCGTCCCCTGGGATTCATGCAGTATGTCGTTGCTTCATAATCCAGGCCTTGTATTTTTAATTTTGTCTCAAAAGTGTCTTTAAGGATCGACTTTAGCTGATCTTCTTTCATTTCCACCCGACATCCCATATCAAGCCGCGTTTCTCCCGGATAGACACCGAAAGACTCCATCATCTTCCTCAACCAGATGCTTCCGCTCATTCCCGTCCCAACCACTATGGTATCTGAGTGGACTTTTCCCTGATTGGTATGGAGTTCAAATCCCTTATCATTCTTGTGAATAGCTTCAACTTTAGTTTCAAACGAAAAAGTCATTCTGTCCTGCATGAACACATACATATCTTGAAAGATCTCCTGCGACAGACCGGTTCCCAGGTGACGTACTTCAGTTGAAAGTGCATGAAGGTCATGCCGCTTTGCTTTTTCGGAAAGAGCTTCGTTCTTAGTGCTGTATTTCTCCCTGACACTGCCACCGAATTTACAGAGAATCGCATCCACTTCCTCCATAAGTCGCAGCGCACGTTCATTTCCTATCTTCCTATGAAGTTCTCCTCCAAAATCATTTGTATAGTTGAATTTTCCTTCAGATTTCCCAAGTCCTGAAAAACCCGTATACTTGCTGCAAGAATCTCCGCACGTACATTCTTTTCCTTCATCAATCCCGCAGTGCCTGTTTTCCAGTTCTTTGCCAACATCTATCATATGGATACTGATATCCGGATTCTCATTAATCAGCGTATACGCGAAGAAAATACTGCTTACCCCTGCACCGATGATGGTGATATCATGATGATTCAATTCCAAAATAACACCTCTTTACCTGCAATGAATTTCTATAGATTTACAATCCAATCATTCTATTCTTATCTTAACATACTATTCTCCATGCCAAAGGCCCGTCCCTGCCAGCGAGAGACGGGCCTTGAAATCAATGTTTTTGTATGATTGTTCCAATCAGCTTTTTATCAACGAAACTGAACTCCATATTAATGTTGTGCATTTTATCAAAGTATCCAATGACAGCTGTCCCTGTGTCCGTTCTTTCATAGTAATGCGGACCATATGCATCTATTACTTTTTCGACTTCATCCCCTGCACGAATCCCTTTGGCAGTATTGTAATCGCCCCTGAAAACGTAACGGAAAACTTTCTTATCTTTTATACCGAATTCAACATCTTCATAGACAAGGTATTTAGTTTGTGTTTCAGGTATTTCATTCACTTCATAAGGGGCTTTCAAGTACGATAAAACAGTTTCTTCCTCAGTATCCAAAGAAACTCCCTTTACGTTCTCAAGAGAAAGATCTGTATGCTCAATGGTTTTATAAAAACTCTCTCGATCATTCAGATCCTGCCCATACCCTGTCAGCAGTATCAACGAAACTATAACTACCATACCTATTATCAACTGGCTCTTCTTCACCCGGCTTGCCCCCATTATGTTAAGACTTGATTTCATTTAGTCCATTAACGGTCAGAATAATTTGATTTAATTCGTTTAAATCCTCGATAATTGTATCAGCCAGCTTCAACTCATGCTCTTGAGAAAATTCAAAGCGGCACCCTATTGCCAGCAGTCCATTATCTTTTGCAGCGGTGATATCCGATAGCCGGTCTCCGACCACCGCACCACTCTTAATACCATGTTTCCTGCAAATCATATGCACCAAGTCTGATTTAAACAGTGAATCCACATGCTCAATACTATATGTTGCATCCAGCCAGCGGTCCAGCTTATAGTACTTCACGATTGCTTCCAAATAAGCAGGAAGCCCGTTACTGGCGATGAATAATTTCAATCCATGCCACTTTAATCCAGCCAGAGTTTCTTTTACATGAGGATACAGCTCACCTTTCCCGCCTTGAATGTTATCAACCAGCACTTCAAGGAAGTGTTCATCCACCCTCTCCCTTACTTCTTCTGAATGAAGGGGTATTAACGTTTCCCATACTTTCGGCAGGGGAACACCCATGATGTCCCGGTATTTCTCAATCGGGGGTGCCCCTTCCCATAATCCTTCACTCTCTAAGCGGGTGAAAGTGTCTTTAAGGGATAATTCTAAAATTCGATCTGTTTGAAATAGTGTTCCGTCCATATCAAAAATGACAGCATCGATCTTCATTTCCTCACCTCATATGGTTAATTCATTATCCGAATTCATTTCGAGTGCATGACTCAGCATTTCATGCAATAATGCAGAAAATATAGAAATGGTCATAGATGCCAATACAATCACCAATCCTGCTGCTGCAATACCGGGGTGCAGTGCACCTTGCAGGAGTAAAAATAAAGCACCTGCGGAATAAATCCCAGTAATGACCCATGCACATATCTTAATCATTCTTAACGTATTTGCCGCCTCTAGTGTAAACGCTTTGCCAGACTCAATGGACTGAATCAATCGATAAGCCTGATAAAGTGCAAGAAAAAATGGAATCTCAGTCGCATACAGGCCAAGGAGCACCGGCAGCTTCAAATACGCAAATTCAGGATTTTCCACAGCTGAAAATGCTGCTGCCCGGGCAGTCCAAAAATACTCAGTCCTGTAACAGTCAATCCGATTAAGATAATGGCTGATTTCAAGAAAAAAGTTGAAGTTTGTTTCATTACGCCCTCCCCTTCCATATTTTTCATTATAAGAGGTCATTTATTGTTTTTCAATAAATAATTATTATATTTCATGATTTATTCAATACAAATTGGTAAAGTCAACGTAACCAATGCAAAAAAACACGAATTCCAAATAGGAATCCGTGTTTTCATTCATCATAATCAGGATTTAGCCTTTTCTTTATCTTTTTTAATTTGCTTACTTCTCAATTGACCGCACGCTGCATCGATATCCGTCCCTTGTTCGACTCGGACACCGCAATTGATGCCGTGATCGAGAAGAGTGCCGTAGAATCCTACAATCGCATCTTTCGTACTTCGCTGATATTGATTATGTTCATCAACAGGGTTGTAAGGAATCAGGTTGACGTAAGATAAATGACGCTTGTCTTTTAATAACTTTGCAAGCTGCAGGGCCTCTTCTTTATGGTCATTGACATCGTGAAGAAGGATATATTCGAACGTGATCCTTCTATTCGTTTTCTCCAGATAATAATCGATAGCAGGCATCAATTTTTCGAGCGGATACGCACGATTGATTTTCATGATCTTCGTACGAAGTTCATTATTCGGTGCATGCAATGAGACAGCCAGGTTGATCTGAATGTTCTCGTCAGCAAATTTATAGATCTTATCCGCCAAGCCGCTTGTCGACACCGTGATGTGGCGGGCCCCAATGGAAAGACCTTTCTGATCGTTCACCACCCTGAAGAAATCCATCATATTATCATAGTTATCAAAAGGTTCACCTATCCCCATCACGACAATATGACTTACACGCTCGTCCTTGCCTTGTTCATCCAGATGGTGCTGAACATTCATGATCTGTTCAACAATTTCACCACTGGAAAGATCGCGGTTCTTCTTCAACAATCCGCTTGCACAGAACGTACAGCCGATATTACAGCCTACCTGGGTCGTTACACAGACACTCAAGCCATAATTAAAACGCATCAAGACAGTCTCGATCAGGTTGCCATCCTGAAGTTTGAACAAAAACTTGATCGTTCCGTCCTTTGATTCCTGTTTGATTTCCTGATCCAGCGTCTGTATATGAAAATGTTCATCCAATAACTTTATACAATCACCATTTACATTTTTCATCTCGGAAAAATCAGTCACTCTTTTTTTATATAACCAATCCCACACCTGGGCAGCACGGAATTTCTTCTGACCATGCTCTACCAGCCATGAGGTAAGTTGATCTAGTGTTAATCCATATATGGATGTTTTCTCCATTTAAAACCCTCATTTCAAACTAAACAAATTTTCTACTTATCTATACTACTTAAAGTGCAGCCATGTTTCAAGGGAATTATCCAGTTTACACAATATTGGAATTCCGTAATCCGATGAACGATACCGAAACGGATGCTTGTTAAACGTAAAAAAAGACCGGCCTCATTCCCGGTCGGTTTAGTGGTTCACTCTCTCAATAAAATCATCAAGCTTATCTAAACCCTTAAGCTTACCATTGCATTCCATACTATCCTGGCAGATATAATTCCCTTTTTTAACAAATGTTCCTTGAGAAGTTTTCTTGGATTGGGATACGAACAGGCCAACTTCTGAAAAGGTATGGCAAATGGTACAAAGTCCTTTTTTACTGCTGTTTTTAAATGTCCCCTTGATCCCTTTGAGCTTTCCATCTACATTAGCTACGATGTATTTACTTTCCTGCCCGAAGTCATTCCATCCAAGGTAAGATAAGGCTTTGTAATCCATTCCTTTCAAGTCGGGAACCCTAAGCTTCTTCACCTTGGGGAACATCTTTTTCAAAGCCTTTTCATTTACACTGTAAAAAGGTATTACATACTCTTTCAGTTCTTCCAGGTATTCTTCTGCGTGATTGGAATCTTTGATATCTGTTATTTTCTCAATCAGATTCGTCTCTTGAGATCCCGGCTCTTCGAACAGATCCATGACTTTATCTCTTACCAGTGCTCTTAAAGCTTGCAGCACCCCGAGATCATTCACGGCAGCATGGCCATTGATTAGCACCTGGGTCTGATAGCTTATGAAATTAAATTGGTCATTTCGAATAAATGCATCCATCTTGATCGCTCCTATATTGACTGTTATAAACATTTACTTCCATTCCACAATAATACATCACGGGTTAAAAATAAATGTAATAAATGATTCAGAAATAAACCATACATACAGTCTGCATGATGATTGAAAAAACCGGGAGCATGAAGCTTCCCGGTGAATGCTGGTTATTTTCGATAAACGATTTTCTTGATCGTTTCACAAGATAAATGATACTCCAATCCCAGTTGATCAATCGTCTTTCCGTTCTTGAATGCCTGCTTAATACCCGCATTCCGCTTATCAATAAACGCCCTAGATCCTGATTGACTTCCCCATTTCTTATAGGCATTTCTAGGTTTAGGGATATAAATTGTCTCCCCCTGGACATAATGTTGAATTTCCTTTAATAGTTTTTCCGGCAGTAAATCGTCTGCGTTCACATATTTCAACGAGCTCATCCCCTTATTTTTAATGAAAGTAAATAAGGAACAAAGCCCATCATTGGAAATATACGAAAAATGTACGGGCGATTAAATTCTCTTCCACCCCATGCAAAGTATCGCCATTCCAGTAACAGGCTTTGCATGAGACGCTCCGGACTCTGGTAATATCATTACCATGTTACCACCTCCTGCATCATTTCTGATTCTTATTATAAATGAATTTCAAAAAAACTGTTACCCGGTGTTTTGTCCTGTGTGGTATAATTTTCTAAATTTCACAAAGGGGTGGAAAGATTGTTTTCATTTAAAGTAAATGAGGATATTTCATTGGAATTATTTCAGCAGCATCATAAAGAGGAATTGTATGAATTGATTGACAGCAACAGGGCACATTTGCGCGCGAGGCTTCAGTGGGTGGACAAGCGTCAATCTCCTGATGATTTGATACCGATCATTCCAATCTGGATCCGCAATTATGCCGATAATAACGGATTTGATGCGGGCATTCGTTTTCAGGGAAAATTAGTGGGGATGATCGGTCTTCATTATATTGATTGGAAGACGAAATCTACGAGCATCGGTTACTTTTTATCAGAACAAGCTCAAGGAAAGGGAATCGTCACGAGCACAATAATAGCATTATTAAACTACGTTTTTACTGAATTAGAGCTGAACCGTGTTGAAATTCAGTGTGCTGTTACAAATTCCAAAAGCATTAGAATCCCTGAGCGCCTTGGATTTCAAAAAGAAGGAGTTAAGCGGGACGGACAATGGCTGCATGATCATTATGAGGACATTGTTACATACAGCATGCTTGCTGCAGATTGGACTCAGATAGGAACTGATTCTTAACCAAATCTTACTTAGTCAGATTGCTGCATACAGTATTCTTCAATAACCTTGTTATAGCAGCGTATACCATAACGTTATCAATCTGCTATCAATTGATAGCAGATTGATATACTTTATCTAACTAGTCCATATATACAAGTGTCCGTCACACGCTTCCCATCGACAGACAAATCTTCATTCTTCAAGATGCCTTCTAACTCATACCCCAGGTGTTCTGGAATCTTTCTGCTTCTGATATTCCCACTTTCACAGCGGATCTCGACCCTTCTTCCACCAAGTTCATTTAATGCAAGCTCTGTCAGTCTTCCTACTGCTTCCCGCATATATCCTTTACCGCTCATTCTTGCATCGATCCAATAACCTATTTCAAACTTAGGCACATCCCAATCGATATTATGAAATCCTGTCGATCCGATGAATCGGTGGGTTTCTTTGCAAAATATCAGGTACCTGAGAGCTTTACGTGTTATGAATTTCGCATGCGCTTCCCTGGTGTTAGCTTCTGTCTCATCAACTTCAGGCAGGATTTGCGCGAATCCAAGCCACGGCTTTAGTTCTGCATACGAGGCTTTGATCGCTCCATTTACCTCCTTCCCGTCACCCGGCATCGGCATCCGTATTATCAGTCTCTCCGTCTCGATGCTGCCTGGTACTTCCTTTAATATGTAATCCACATTCATCATCTCTCTTCTCCGCTATCTATTTATTCCCTTTTTCATGTTTGTAAAGTATGTATGCAAAATAACTCCCGCCTACAATCATCAGAACCGCAGATGAATTCATAAATGTAAAATCCATCACGTAATCTTCAGTTGAATAACTCCCTGCCATTGCCGCCTGGTAAGCTGCCTTTCCGACCATGGGCATCATGATATTGAGAATGCCTGTAATAAACAAAACTGAAACACCCAAAAAGGCACAAAGACAAGCAAAGAAAAATAGAATATTTTTCATCTGTCGCTCACCCTTTCATTCTCTTCAAATTTTACCTGCAAAAATCAATTTCTTCTTTGCCCTGAACAATGCCGTTGTTTCGGTTAATGACGACTTCATAGCCCTCACACTTGGAATTATCTCTTTCGTCGAGCAACTCAACGCTGACTTCCTTTCGCGTTATTTGAATGTCTTTTATTTTATAAGGTGTAGATTCAAGCTTTGAAGGGGGCTTCCACCACCCTGCCAAGTACCTTTGCGATATCTCGGCAGCAAGCGTCCTGTTTACCGGTAACTCAGATTGTTCGATAGGTAGAGTCCGTGCATCATTCCAAAGGAAAATACCAATCATGATGATAATACCTGCCCCCGGGAATATTAATAATTTCAAATTCACTCTCTTTCCTTTCCTCCCTTAACAGCATGAACGTTGAATCAGCTCATTCTTTCCATTCAATTACCTTGCCGACACCAATCTCAAAAGTATTCTTCCCGTCAAAAACATGAGCTGGCTGTTTCCCAATTACCTTAATTTGATTACCTTGTACAGCAATCCCCGTCTCCTCAGATAAAGCAATAACTGGCTTATTCCACTTGGACGTTAAAGAATGGATGAAACCTTCTTGACCTCTTTCATAATGACAATGAATCGCATAACTACCAATGCAGCCCAGCCCCGAATAATCCATCATACCTGTAGTGTTATCATCATTGAGTGCGCAGGTTTCAATATGGCTGCCAAGGATGATTCCCCCTGCACTTCCCCCATATACGATGCCGCCCTCCGAAATATATTGACTCAGCAGCTCAGAAAATTTCGTATCCTTCAACTTTTTCAATAGGTGAAAGGTGTTGCCCCCTCCGATATATACAGCCGAGAAACACCGTAAATCCTCTAATCTCTTATCATCTAAATCAGTCCACATCTCAAAACATGTTACACCCAGCGGACGAAATACCCCAGTGAGCCACTCATAACACTCATTATAAGCTTCGACATTCGCCTCCATAGCGACCGGGATATATAAAAGACGCTGATCGATATTCAGCATCGAAGCAAAATACTCATCTATTATTCTTGTCTGTATTTCGTCCCCACCGCCTGATAGTATCAATTTCTGCAATTTCACCCCCCCTTCCTACATCTTCATTCTACCATTCACCTGTAAAGAATCTCCATGTAATCCTTCGAAAGATACTTTAATTTGTAAATTTTCCATATATAAGGTTGAGAAAAAATGGGACCGAATTCCTACGAATAATGGGCTGATGATAAGGTGTTTCAGGAAACTTTTCTTAAAAACCAGCATGAAATTACATTTTAATATATTATTTTCTATTTATTTCCATCCACTTCCACCCAGATGGTATTCTGTATTTTCAGATAGTTTGCTAGAATCCTATTTAGCGGGATGCAATACATACAAGACTGTCTTAACAAGCATCTCCAGATTGATTGAAAGGGGGAAACGGTAAGGAATTACGATTAAATCAATTTGTCGTTATGGAACTGTCTTACTCTAAAAAAAGAAAATGGAGGAATACGTGCATGAAATTCAAAAAGATCGCTGCATTATCATTAGCTGCATCCCTCGCCATCTTCCCTAGTTTCGGAGGAAGTGCATTTGCGAAGGATTCTACCTCTTTGGATCTCGCTTCAAAAAATAACACCGTAAATAAAAGCCTTGATAAAAGTGAATATGTGAAGGGTGAAGTAATTGTTAAATTTAAAGATTCTGCATCGAAATCGGCCAAAGGCAATGTACTTAAAAGTATGAAAGCCTCTGAGGTTGAGGACAAAGATGCAGTTGAATCACCTTTTAAAGTCCTTAAAGTCGGCAATGTAGAAGCAGTTGTCAAAGCTCTGAATAATAATCCGAACGTGGAATATGCCGAACCTAACTACAAATTGTCTGCAACATGGACACCAAATGACACCTATTACCAAGGCTATCAATACGGACCTCAAAATACTTACACCAATTATGCATGGGATTATACCCGCGGAAGCAGCGGTCAGGAAATTGCAGTACTAGATACTGGTGTTGATTACAATCACCCTGACCTCGATGGCAAAACGATACGCGGATATGATTTTGTTGATAACGATTATTACCCGATGGACTTAAATGGACATGGTACTCACGTAGCAGGTACTGCTGCTGCAGAAACAAATAACGGAACTGGTGTCGCAGGAATGTCGCCAAATACTAAAATCCTGGCAGTCCGAGTACTCGATGCAAATGGAAGTGGTTCTTTAGCGGACATCGCCGATGGTATCCGTTACGCTGCAGACCAGGGCGCAGAAGTAATCAACATGTCATTAGGCTGCGATTGTTCAACTCCGACTTTGGAAAGCGCAGTCAATTATGCATGGAATAAAGGAAGTGTCATAGTAGCGGCTGCAGGGAACGATGGAGTTTCGACTACATTTGAGCCGGCATCCTATGCTAATGTCATCGCCGTTGGTGCAGTTGACAGCTATGACCGAAAAGCATCTTTCTCTAATTATGGGACATGGGTGGACGTCACTGCACCGGGTGTAGACATTGCTTCAACCGTACCTAATAATGGTTACGCATATATGTCTGGTACATCAATGGCTTCCCCGCACGTAGCAGGACTTGCCGGATTGCTTGCTTCACAAGGACGCAGCAACGTACAGATCCGTCAGGCAATCGAGCAGACTGCCGATCCGATCAGCGGCACAGGATCTTATTTTGAACATGGGCGCATCAACTCATATGATGCTGTAAGATATTAATCTATCAACAAGCTCCCCCGTGCCTCTCCGGCCCGGAGGGAGCTTGTTTTAAAAACAGGAGGAGAACAAATGAGGAAATTAGCAGGTGTTGGTTTATCAGTAGGTTTATTGACGGGGTTATTCGCTGCAGGGAGTGCTTCTGCCGCTCCGCAGGCATCGGTGCAATGGAATGCTGAGTCAGGGACACCCGAGTTTGTATCAGGTTCACTGAACGCTCCGTCCAAGGGAAAGGCGGAAGCCATCGTACTTTCTTACCTGAATAATAACAAACAAACGTTCAAGTTGACTGATAAAGGTGCGAAAGAACAATTCAAAGTATTATCTGTTAAAAAGGACGGGCTCGGCAATACTGTCGTCCGCTTTCAACAGATGTTCAAAGGTGTACCCGTTTGGGGCTCAACCCAATCGGCTCTTGTAGATGAAAGAGGAGTCATCAAAGCATTCTCGGGGGCTGTGGCAGCCAACCTGGATAAGAAGAACTTGAAGGCAGCAAAAAAAATAAACTCCACTAAAGCCCTGAAAATCGCTAAAAAGGATTTGAACATCGAACCCAAACTTGAAAAAGAAGCAACTCCTGAACTGGTTGTTTATACAGAAGATGATTCTGCCAAGTTCGCATACTTCATTAACTTGAATTTCCTCCAGCCAGAGCCGGGGAACTGGAACTATTTCATTGATGCCTATACAGGGGAAATCCTCAACAAATATAATGATATGCACGAAGTGAGCGGTACGAATGCAACAGGGACCGGTACAGGCGTACTTGGAAACACAAGGAATCTTAATACTACGCTGGCCGGAAGCACTTATTATCTTCAGGACAACACCCGCGGCGGCGGAATATACACATACGATATGGATAATATGACTTTCTTCCCTCAATTCTTCCTCCCTGGTTCATTATGGAGTGACAGTGATAATGTATACAACGACTCTTATGATGCAGCAGCGGTTGATGCACATTTTTTCGCCGGGCAAACTTACGATTATTATAAAGAAAATTACAATCGTGATTCCTACGATGATAATGGAGCTCAACTGGTATCTTCCGTGCATTACAGCAGTGGCTACAATAATGCATTCTGGAATGGTTCTCAAATGGTTTACGGGGACGGGGACGGCAGCACTTTCGCACCGCTTTCAGGCGGGATCGACGTCGTCGCCCATGAGTTGACTCATGCCGTTACAGATTATTCTTCCGACTTGGTCTATCAAAACGAGTCTGGTGCTTTAAACGAAGCGATTTCGGATATCTTTGGAACCCTTGTGGAATTTGAAAAAGGTGAAGATCCTGATTACGAAATCGGTGAAGATATTTACACTCCAGATTCAAGCGGTGATGCCCTCAGATCCATGAGCGATCCGAGCAAATACGGTGACCCTGACCATTACTCCGTCCGTTACACTGGAACTCAGGATAACGGCGGCGTTCACATCAACTCTGGGATCATCAACAAGCAAGCTTATCTATTAAGCGAAGGCGGTACGTTCTACGGTATAACCGTACCGGGCATCGGACGAGAGAAGCTTGGTGACATCTATTACCGCATGAATACTGTATACCTCACTTCTTCCTCTACTTTCACTCAGGCAAGAGCGGCAGCTGTACAGGCGGCATCGGACCTCTATGGAAGCGGTTCGGCAGAGGTGAATGCAGTGAACCTTTCCTTTGATGCAGTCGGAATCTATTAAACATAAAAAATACCAGCAGAGATTCTTCTCTGCTGGTTTTCTGTTATTAATGATTTACAACCTTATCAAGACCACCCGGCTTATTATGAACTGCCAGTTTATCCATTAATTTATTACTTTCTGAGTTAAGCCCTGTCAAATTGACCCTAACACCATTCTGGTGGTATTTTAACACGATTTTATCAATTGCACCTACCGCTGAATCATCCCAAAGATGTGCATTTGTCAGATCCAAAGTCACTTCCTTTACATCTTCAGTAAAATCGAAGCTTTCAACGAAATCTGTCACGGATGCAAAGAATAGTTGTCCAGACACCCGGTATACTTTCTTATGGGTTTGTTCAGATGCCATAGTTGTAATCTCCACTTTTGAAATCTTAGAAGCAAAGAATATAGCACTTAAAATGATTCCTACCAGTACTCCCTTTGATAAATCATGCGTTAACAGTACTGTAATGACAGTAGCCAGCATAACAATTGTATCGGTAATCGGTGTTTTATGCAGGTTCATGACTGATCCCCAGTCGAACGTCCCGATCGATACCATGATCATGACACCTACAAGTGCAGCCATTGGAATCTGAACAAGGAAATCATTCAAAAGCAGGATTAGGATCATCAAAAATGTCCCTGCAACAAAAGCAGATAGTCTGCCCCTTCCGCCGGATTTAACATTGATGACTGATTGTCCGATCATTGCACAGCCTGCCATTCCGCCGAAAAAACCTGAAACGATATTGGCCATACCCTGTCCCTTCGCTTCTTTATTCTTATCACTAGAAGTGTCGGTCATGTCATCGACAATCGAAGCAGTCAGTAATGACTCGACCAATCCCACAATCGCAATCGATAAAGAATAAGGAAAAATTATTTGCAGCGTCTCAAAGGTAAATGGAATATCAGGGATTAAGAATACTGGCAATGTTTGAGTCAATTCACCCATATCTCCGACTGTTCTAACCCCGGTGCCAGCCAGGACAGAAAATATTGTAACAGCGATGATTGCTACAAGCGGTGAAGGAACTGCTTTCGTAAAATGCGGCAATATATAAATAATGGCAAGAGCAGCAGCCACCATAGCGTACATAATCCATTCTTCTCCTGCAAAATGCGGTAATTGCGCAGTGAAAATCAGGATGGCCAGTGCGTTGACGAAGCCAATCATGACTGAACGTGGAACAAATTTCATTAAACGCCCTAATTTAAGGACCCCCATGAGAATTTGAATCACCCCTGTCAGGATTGTAGCAGCAAGCAAATATTTCAACCCATGCTCAGCTACCAAAGTTGTCATCAATAATGCGGTCGCTCCTGTCGCAGCAGAAATCATTCCTGGACGTCCACCTACAAACGCAATGACAACTGCAATACAGAATGAGGCGTACAGCCCGACCATTGGATCGACACCGGCGATGATCGAAAATGCTATTGCTTCAGGGATCAATGCCATCGCTACGACCATACCTGCCAGGATGTCTCCGCGGATGTTTCCAAACCATTCATATTTAATTTTTGAAGATAAATTCATAATGCACCTCTTATGTTTTTTTGTCGTGACTTTCAACTCTCATGAAAGTCGGGGCCGTTTTACACAAGGCACATTATATAACGGATATATCCATTTGTGAACTTCTGATGTAAGCGGAATCATAAATGATTATCTTTCATTTTTTACGTTTCTCTTTCATTTTCTATATGTTTTAAAATTATATAAAAAAAGATACAATTATACTGTGAAAATAGGTGTAAAATAGAATATATTCAGAAATTCGTCTATTAAGGGGGGGTTCTATGTTCAAAAAAATATTGCTTGCTACCGACGGTTCCGAGCATTCCATCAGGGCAGCTGATAAAGCAGTTTCACTTGCTTCATTAGAAAGCGGTGCAGAACTTCATATCGTTTATGTGATAGATGCCAAACAATCAAAAGATGATGTACTTCAGCACTGGGGCAGGGACGTCTCAGACAAAAGAAAATACAAACTTCAAATGATTGAACAAAAAGCGAAACATGCGGAAGTGAAGTACGAAACAATAATTTTGCACGGAGAACCAGGGCCTGCGATCGTTGAATTCGCAAACAGGAATGTGTATGATGCGCTGATAATTGGAAGCCGCGGCCTCAACACCCTGCAGGAAATGGTGCTCGGGAGTGTCAGCCATAAAGTGGCAAAACGGGCAAAATGTCCCGTCATGATTGTGAAATAGAAAAAAGCTTGAGGGGGTCCTCCCTCAAGCTTTTTTCATCCTTTGTATAAATAATCAAATATCACCGGAACCCGTTCTCTCCATGCCACCTCGTTATGAGCAGCACATTCTACAATATCAAATCGACAATCCTGCACTTTATCATGAAGTAAATTATAAATATCTCTGCTTGAATTTATGTATGTAAGATCGTCATGCTCTCAGTATTTTCTTTTGTTCCGATATCCATATAAAACCGTTCAATATTGGATAAGTCACTCTCTTTTATCAGTTCTTCAATCTCCTTCTGATTGAACCAATATGCAGATGAGATGGAAGCCACCCTTTTAAAAGCATGGGGGTGCACGCAAGCTGCATATGTAGAAATAAGTCCGCCCATCGAACTGCCTGCCATACTAGTTTCTCCCGGCAAAGTACGATACATTTCATCGATCATAGACTTTAATTCATGAACGATAAATTCGACATACTCCTTTCCTTCTCCCCCGATTGACTGCCGCTCTGCAGAGAACACATCGCTCATTTCATTACTTTTCCATGGTCCATACTCATCTAACCTCTTTAATCCTTCATTACAGTCGATTCCAACTACAATCACATCTAAATCACTTTGGTCAAGATAATCCCCTATTCTCCAGGACATACCATACCCCGCATCTGAATCCTTATATAGGTTCTGTCCGTCATGCATATAACACCGGATAGCGTCTTGTCACGTCTTCCCCGTATGTATTGGGCAGGTATATACGTATCTGTCTTTTTCTCTTAAGAGGTGTGATTTCCACTTCAAAATTCTCGTACATTCTTTAACCTCCTTCTACTGAACATACGAATAGTTTACCATGTACGATCTAAACATTTTTGATAATATGTAACTGATAAAAGAAAAAAGAGCGGCCCCACGGTGCCGCTCTTTTTTCTTTTATTCATGTTCACTGTGATTATAGGAACTTTCAGGCAAAGTATCCCAGAAAGAAGTATCTGCTTCATTAATGGAACCATCTGCAATGGCTTTAGCTGTGGCCTCCATTCCGATGACTGCTTGTTTGATCAAATATCCATTACTCTTCTGACCAAGTACGTAATCATCCCTGTAATGATCTGCCATTCCCCTCATTTCAAAAAGCAGCGTTGCAATTCCGTACTCGACTGCCAGACCATTTCTTGAAATGGTCTGGGCAGAACCGCCAATATATTTAGATAGCGTGCCAAAACCTCTGCTTTCGACAGTATCATATAATACTGCCCCGAGCTGCTTGGATTTTCTAACGACTTCAGGGTCTACTTCTTCATTTGTTGGGTATAAAATAGATCCGGATACCAGTTCATCAGTATCCCCTAAAGTAGTCTCTGCTCCTTGGTGATGGAGGTCAATCATATAATCTGGTGAATATTTTTGCAGGACATTTTCATGCAGCGCGCGTGTCTCAGGCTGTTGGCGAGCTACGTGATCACGGTTCAGGTCCACTTCATTTGCATTATATCGAGTATGCGTACCTGAGACATAATCGTCTAAAGAAAAGTTAACGTCACCCTCGGCCCCATCCACATTTAAACGGGGAGCAACCAGGATGTTTACATTCTCCAACATTTCTTTTACTTCCTTGGAATTGGAAGTGAGGTGTTGAATGAATTTAAGGGCACCTTCGGTTGTTAAAGTTTCATTGCCATGCTGCTGGGTCAAGTATAATACCGTGGGGTTACTCTCGTTATTTCCGAACTTCGCCAGATATAAGTCCCTGCCTTTTACGGATTGACCGTAAACTTCCAGTGAAAGGGCTTCTGACTTAGCATCAAGACGTTCAAGCAGCTTTACCATTTCTTCATAACTGTGCAGACGTTCATTCTTGATGGTTTCATTACCATTATAGAAGGGTCCATCTGCCGAAACAGGAGAAGTAGGTACTGTCATTGAGATTCCGGAAGCGATCAATAAACCAGATACTGTACATTTAATCCATTTCTTATTCATTGTTTTCCCCCTTTTTATTTTATCGATCTTTTAACATATTTGATTCATAGAGTATGAAACCCTTTACTATCCGGAAAGATGAAACAAATGAACCTGGTTACGTAAGTCCGAATGGTGAATATTGACTAAAAATGATGTAGAAAATTACCTCAAACTGATTCGTTGTGCCAGAAACCAATGGACTTGATAAGCGGGCCGTTTTTTAACGTGGGGATCTTGTTGAACTGGGGGTGAACTGTTTCAGGTTAAAAGTAAAACCCGAATCAATTTGAATCTCGTGATTCAAATTGATTCGGGTTAATTAGTATTGGTATTGAGAATACATTTGCCCTTTTTCATCAACATATATTGATGTTAGAATTGTCCTCTTAAATTTCTCATTATTTTTGTTGCCATTTACATCTACTGTTAGATTGTATACCCCTTCTCCAAGCTCAGGAAGTTTGAAAGTTTGATCTTTCATTTTTAGTTTACTTTTTTTCAGTTTCCCATTTTTATAGTATTCAATTGAAATTTCGGTTTTGAACTTGACTTTACTGTTTTTTCCTTTCAATTTTATTGAATTTGAGCTTATTTGGACATCCACTGAGTCATTAAATTCACTATCGTATATGACGTTCATTAAATAAGCCTCTTTTTTGGGGGATCGGGCATGTACTTTCCACTCGCCTGCTTTAGGAAATGGAATCGTTAGACTGTGGTGATAACCTCCTTCAAAAACACCATCTGCTTCTGATGTTGATGTTGATTTTGAAAAATATGTGTCATCCCCATCAGGGTCTTCCAGAGTCAGGATCGAATCTTTGTGATTGCTGATCCAGTCGATCGTTATTGAATTTGTACCGTCTTCTACTGTTATGGGTTCTTGTTTAGATCCAGTATATTCTCCTCCCCTGATGTATGAAGATGCCGTCTCCTTTTCAGTAACTTTCAATTTTTGTACTGCGTCTAAATCAGCACCTGAAGGTATGCTTTCATTTAAGTAGCCATTAAATAAATTGAATGTAGCGGAACCTTCTTTTATTTGTGAATGGTTCCATGAACCGGTTCCCAGATGGGATGCATAAGGCAGACGTGAACTGTTCACGGTCACCGCACCATCATTACTTCCATATGAGCTGAGGTACAGTCCTCCCCAGTAAAGTGAACTGCCAAAACTCCCCCACTTAGTGCCTGCGACAGTATAAAAAGGTACCCTGCCAACATTAGTATGGGTATCCGTTAGTTCCCGGAAGTAGTTCATATACCCTGTTTGGAGAGAGTATGTTGCATCATTTTTACTTCCGAGGATCCCTGCAAGCCACCCAGCCCAGCTGCTGTATGCGAGGTCGGCGAGCTCTGAGCCATTATGCGGTGAAGATAGTGTGATTACACGTGCAACATATGGATAAGCACCGTAATGAACAAGGGCAGATTGCGTATCTACACCGCCTTTACTATGTGCCACAATGACAACTTTTTCTCCGAAATATTGATAGATATCGCGTATTTTCCCCGCCAGAAGTGCTCCATTGTCCCACATTGTTTTAGTTGGATAAAGATCGATAAAGGCTGTTTCATAACCATTCTGATAGGCAGTATTATACATATCATTTTCATCCCACCATGTATTGGAGGAAGAATTCAGCCCGTGAACGAATAATACCGGATACTTAGACGGTGAAGAGTATGAAGGAGTCGTACCCACATACCACTGACCGGGAACACCTGAGGGATCATCTTTTCCGAAATCCCCGGCCATTCTTAAAGTTGGAAACATAAATACAAGAGCAACAATAAGAAATCCCAGTTTCTTTACCATAACATCTCCCCATTTCCATAATTATGAAACCTGTAAATTATATCGGCGGACAGCTTTTCATATTACGGGGCATCTTAACTTGATAGAAATGAACTATGTCCCATTCGTTCATCTGTTTTTCGCTATACGTATTTGTGTAACATTTTTCATGTATACTCTTCACTTCAAACGCAAGAATAAATAGTATCAAATGGAATGGGAGTTTTTTTATGACAATGAGGATCATTCTTTTTATCGGGTTTCTTTTACCCTGGTTGACCCTTTTCTTTGCCAAACCTGATACGATCAGGAGATTTATGCCTGTCACCATTTTTACTTGTTTACTAATGACCATTGTCTTTCAAATCGCCTATACCTATGATTGGTGGGTGATTCATGAATACATCGTTCCATGGGGGTATATGATTGATGTGAGCTTTGCCTATGGCGTATTTGCAGTAGGGACGTTTTGGATCTTCCGATTCACATATCACAGTTTCCCAAAATTTATAGCGACCAATTTCATCATGGATGCATTCATGTGTTACGCAGCTCTTCCCCTGCTGGACCTCATGGGGATAGCAAACTATAAAAACATAACACCATGGCAGTATCTCCTGGTGATTTTCGGTATTTCATTCATCATTTATTTCTACCATAATTGGCAGGAAAAAATATTTGTTGATGAAGGGCAATAAAAAAAACGTTGGAATGTCCAACGTTTTTCACTCGTTTTTCCCCCTTTTAATGAAACGCCACGCCAAGTAAGCGAAATAAAGTGGAGCAGCAATATAAATCAAGTAAGGGAATTGTTCATATGTACCTTTATATATGACATACAATAGTGCGCCAATGAATACTGTAACGATTGTCCCGTATTTCGGAAGCGGTATTTCTTTGAAACTTGGGATTCGGATCCTGCTTACCATCAGAAAACACATCGCCGTAAAAATGACAGATGTCACTATATTAGGGATACGGTCTCCGAATAAGGTCAGAATGGCCAAAATTCCGCCAGCTGCTGTAATCGGCACCCCGATAAAATAATGCAGGGATGACTTGGGCGGACTGGTATTGAAGCGCGCCAAACGATAAGCTCCGAACAAGGGCAGCAGACCTGCAACAAAAAATCCCAGCAGGCCGAATTGGTAAAACGAAGTATAGTAAACAAGGAAAGACGGCGCTACACCGAAAGTAACGATATCCGCGAGTGAGTCCAGTTCCTTTCCAAGGGTGCTGTCAGCATCGAGCATCCTGGCTAATCTGCCATCCATACTGTCCAGCATCATTCCAATAATGATCAGTACTGCAGCATTCTTGAATTGCCCATTTGCAGCAAAGCCGATTGATAAGAATCCGCAGTATAAGTTTCCAAGTGTCAAGGCATTAGGTATTTTCTTTGTCAATTTCATTTGTCTTCTCCAGTCTGTGCTAAACATACTTATAGAATACCATTTTTTTGACGATGATGAAGGAATATATATAAAATTCGTTCCCAAATGTACGTACTTTTTCATATGATAAAGTACATCCTATAAAAAAACGTTTACATTTACACTCATTCATAATAAGATTCTCAGTAGATTATGTATATAGTTGGTGAAACATGTTTAAAAAATATGCCAGAACTTTAAAGTGTCTGACTCTGAAGCTATTAAGAATAAAAGATAACTCACATAAAATATCCCTTGGCTTCACCTTGGGATTAATGGTCAATTTTGTGCCTTCGTTTGGAATCGGTCCCGTATTATCAACATTAATCGCTAAAATATTCAAAGGAAACGCGTACGCAGGATTAGTCGGGGGTGTTTTTCTGATCTGGGCATTCCCCTTGTGCTTTTATATTAATTATCTTGTCGGGAACCTGTTAATCCCTGTGGAAGTCACCCATGCAAATACAGTTACTAATGCCGTATATTCAGTCCATCATTCTGCAGTTGAAATTGGTAAGGCATTTATTATTGGCATGGTGGTCAATGTCATTTTTTTTGGAGTGATCGTTTATAAAGTTGTACATGCACTTATCTCCAGACACCGGCACAGTCTATTGACATTTGTCCATAAAAAATGGAATGTTTGATCCATACTTTAATTTTGCTGCAGTCTGTACTAGTCCCCCTGTTTTTGTTATAATTTTACTATTAAGTATGATTTATGAACGAGATTCCAATGTAACAAGGAGGCAAAAAAATGACTGGGACGATAGCAGTTATCATGATTTTCTCCATACCTATCATTGCAATTTTCACAGACCATATTCAAAAACAGTCAAGGACTAAACAAAAGATGATTGAAGATCAATTAAAACTGGAGCAATTGAAGCATGAAAATTTTGTAATTGAAACCGAAAAAATGAAACTGGAACTCAAGCAAATGACACTTAACGAACCTGAGAAGGATAGTAAAGTATTATAAGCTAGTATTAATAAACCTGCTGAAATCAGCGGGTTTATTTTTTTGATTTAAATCAATTTCATCTATAGATACAACGCAAAAACAGGAGAAAAAAAAGAAATAATACTTGAACAAACGTGAACAAACACGTACAATAAAGAAAAGGAGGAATATTATGGTATATCGAGTACGAACATATTGCATCAAACCTGATGTTTTAGAAACATTCAATTCATTTTTCTACGAATTTTTGCTTCCCAATCAACTTCGTTTCGGCGCAAAACTCATTGGAAGATGGATCAATGAAGACAAAACGCAAATTACGGCAATATGGGAATATAAAGATAAGCTTCAATACATCAATATCGAAAAAAAGATCAAAAAAACAAAATTGCATAAACAAGCACAAAACAGAAAATCGGAACTTGGCTCATTATATCTATCCACTTCCCAGGAATTCTGGTATATGACCGGAAACTATCATTTTTTAGGAGGAAGACAATGAAACCGATCATTCAGAAAGAAATTGATATGCCTCAGCTCAGTCCAGAACAAATTGATTACATAACAGAACTTACTTTCGGAAAGATTGAAAAGATTAAATCCTGTGATGCAATTTTTGTATTTGCGGGAACACATCCAGGCCATTGGGAGAAAGCAATCGAGGCGTACAACCTGAACCTTGCACCAAAGGTCATAGTGACGGGCGGCAGAAGTCTCACGGGAGAGTCTCACCCTGACTGGTCTGGCCGATCGGCTTCAGCAGAAACAGAGGCTTCCATCATTATCTCTTATTTGGTAAAAGCGGGGATTCCTGAAGAGAATATTATCTTTGAAGACCAATCTTCGAATTCATTAGAAAATGTATTATATGCGAAAGACCTTATTGATTTTAAAAAAATCACTTCCCTGCTGGTAATATGCAAAAGTCACGCGGCCGGGCGGCAGATCAGGACGCTGCAGAAGCACTTTCCGGAGACGATGGAATACATCCCCTTTTCATTCGATACAATCTATAAAAATACTACAGTGAGCCGCCACAATTGGATGAACTCAGATCTGGGAAAGAAAAGAGTCTGGGGCGAATATCAAAGGATCGTCCACTACGGTCAACTTGGCCACCTCATCCCTCCAACTGAAAAATTGTAAATGAAAGATCACAGTCCGGCAGACAAACCGGACTATTTTTATTCCCTTATTTAGCCAATGAGAATTTATCATCATTTTCAGAAAATAGTATACTATTTTATTGTTAATGTTTAATATATTAGACAATAACTGTATGAAATGGGTGATCAGGTTGAAAGAAATGATGTTGGGAATAATGGCTTCTATGTTCTTCGCTGTAACGTTTATATTAAACAGGTCTATGGAACTTTCAGGCGGAAGCTGGCTTTGGAGCTCATCGCTGAGATTTTTGTTCATGGTACCCTTTCTTGTCCTGATCGTAATGGTAAGAAGAAACATGAAGCAAGTGCTTTCGGAAATGTGGAAGAATCCCCTCCCTTGGTTACTATGGAGCTTTGTCGGATTCGTGTTATTCTATGCACCGATTACTTATGCGGCAGCTTATGGCCCTGGATGGCTTGTAGCAGGAACGTGGCAGCTTACCATTGTCGCCGGGACTCTGCTTGGCCCGTTATTCATGAAAGAGGTCATAACTAATTCGGGAGCAGTAAAAGTGCGTCAAAAAATACCATTCCGTTCACTTTTCATTTCCCTATTCATCTTGTGCGGGGTGATTCTCATCCAAATTCCGAATGCAGAAGGAATGTCTGTAAATATGATAATGAGCGGCATCATTCCAGTTGTTATAGCGGCATTCTGTTATCCTCTTGGTAACAGAAAAATGATGGAAGTAGTGGATGGGAGATTGGATACTTTTCAACGTGTATTCGGCATGACGATTGCCACTGTACCCATCTGGCTGCTTATAGCGTCTGCAGGATTTATCGATGCAGGACTCCCATCTTCCAGCCAAGTCCTCCAATCCCTTATCGTAGCAATCAGTTCAGGTATCGTTGCCACCATTTTATTCTTCATTGCAACCGACATGGTCCGGAATCATCATGGTAAGCTTGCTTCCGTCGAAGCCACTCAATCGACGCAGGTTTTATTCGTCATGGCCGGGGAGATTTTGATTTTCTCAGCCCCCCTCCCTGCAGCCTCTGCACTCTTCGGAATTGGAGTCATAGTCATCGGGATGGTCCTTCACAGCTTGAACCAGGCAGGTATGGGTAAACTCAGGAGCATGAATGAAGCTGCAGGAAGTGATGATACGCGTCAGAGTCTGCCTTTCCAAAAGTGATTTCGTGTCCTTAGTACCTTGCCTATTGATTTCCAGACTGCGATAAAGGTACTTTTTTACTTGTAATATTGTACAAGATTTGGTATCTTATGTAGGTTTACGATAACATTATGGTTACTACCTTACGGAGGCTTACATTTGATCACACTTATTAAGACATTATTAGTCAATATCACAATTCTGTTATCATTGACATACAACGCTAATATATTTTTTCCTTTCAAGGTAAAGCAGATGCTGTTTTTAAAGCATAAAATAACATACGGACTCATCGGTGCATTCGGAGCGTTTCTATGTATGCTCTATCCCATCGAGACACTGGGTAAAACCCATTTTGACTTAAGAATGATTGCTATTTTGGTAGTAACTCTATACGCTGGATGGATTTCTGGTTCTTTGGTTCTTTTGCTCGTGCTGATCTTCAGATCTATAATCGGCGGTCCTTTTGTGTCTACTGGTTTGGTTGTTTCCATTCTGGCATATTTGGTCGCGCTCGCTTTCCGGAAACTGTTTCTATCATCAGGTTCAACATTCTTTACGAGCACCGTCATTTTTTTCATCTATATGATTGTTTATTTTATTAATATTTTCATTTTCGTTCCTTTTTTACATACCGGATTTTATTTCATTTACTTTGGTGTTTTTTATCTTACATTTATTTCAATCGTCTTTATTATTGAATATTTAATCCGTACGAATAAACAAATTGAAGAAATGATGTACCTCGATAAGTTAAATATGGCAGGTCAGATGGCTGCATCCATTGCTCACGAAATTAGAAATCCGCTGGCGACCGTAAGAGGTTTCATTCAACACCTGGCCGAGGATACGAATGACAAACAGTTCAAGAAATATTCACCTTTGATTCTTGATGAACTGGATCGTACCAATAAGATCATCACAGATTATCTAAACGTATCAAGACCTGGAAAATTCGAACTTTCCTTACTGAATGCAGATAAAGTCCTTCATGATTGTGTCGAACTATTAAGACCTTTTGCCTCTTATTCGAATGTTTCGATTTTCTACAGTACATCAGGACAACATTTCATCAAAGGAGATGAACAGTATTTAAAACAGGCAATCATGAACGTCATAAAGAATGGGATTGAAGCGATAGATGGTCAAGGAGAAGTAATGATTGAAACAAAGGAAATCCCTGCATCCAATAAAATCGTAGTGACGATAACGGATGACGGAAAAGGAATGAGTCACGAGGAACTAAATAAAATTGGGCTCCCCTTTTATACAACCAAGACCAAAGGTACCGGACTCGGCAGCATGGTCACAAATAAAATCATCCGTGAGATGCACGGTATGATTGAATACGAAAGTGAACCCGGCAGAGGGACAAAAGTAAATATCTCCCTGCCATTGGCAAATCAAAAAAGTAAATAGAAGAAGAGGATGGGACAATTCTTAAGATCCCACCTCTAAAGTCGAACATTTCAGAGTAGGCTCTAAACAACGCTAATGATTTCCGTGCAAGACTTCGCTTTCCGCGGGTAGCCCGTAAGCCTCCTCGGCTTCGCCTCCGGGGTCTCACTTGTCCAGCTCCGGCGGCTAGAGACTCGAGACATAAGCCATGCCATCCAAAAAGGCAAAACCCGCCTTTCCGGATGCCCTGTCTTATGCTTGTCATCTCTGAACGAGCCGCCTCCGCTTTTCTAGCTGTCCAGCTGCAGGGCTTAGAGGCACATGTCATAAGTCAAACCGACCAAGAAGGCAAAGAGCGCCTTCGTGGCCGATTCGCCTTATGCCAACCGCCTCTTAACGAAGCCCTTCCGCTTTTCTTATAAGCTACTTTTCCCGCAGGAGTCTTCGTCTTGCACTCCAATCAACCGCTGAATAAGCTAACCCATAGATGTACAATGAACGAATTAAACCCGAACAAATTTGCCTCATTTCCTGCAAATTTGTTCGGGTTTTACTTAGACTAAATATTACATTTTCCGGGTGTACTATTTGCTAAGTGACATTACTCGAGAAACCTGAGCAGATCTCCGTAAATGATATCGTCAGACATCCCCAATTCTTTTCTGGCGATCTCTTTATAAGAATCACACTGATTATCCATAACTGCTTCCCCGTTCTTTCTTCTGTAACACATATTGTCCTTGAATATATACTTTTCTGTAACGAATCCCCCGTCCCTGAAAATGACGGGATGGTTCTTGACCCTTGTAAACAAGTTGTGACCGAATGAAAGATTTTCCCTGGATTCAATTCCCAGTAAGTGAAGGATGGTAGGACGGATATCAACTTCCCCGCCTATGGATGTGATGGTCTTTCCTTCAGTACCGGGTATATGAATAATAAGCGGAACCTGCTGAAGCTGCACGTGATTAAGAGTAGTATCTTCCATACCAAGCAGCTCCATGACACCAGGCTCATATTTTTCGGAAATGCCATAATGATCACCATAAAGTACGAAGATTGAATCCTCATAAATGCCCTCTTCCTTCAATTTCCCAAAAAATTCTTTGATCGCTTCATCTTCATACCGCACAGTCGTCACATATCGATTGACTACATCCACTTTCGTTGATGCTTCGGATATAAATTGATCCTTCTCTTCCAATAAAAACGGGAAGTGATTTGTCAGAGTTATAAAACGTGAATAGAACGGTCTCGGAAGATCCTGAAGGTAAGAAACGGACTGATCGAAAAACGGAATATCTTTTATCCCATAATTCACTGAGTTTTCTTCCGTCACCTCATAGTCTTTCTTTGAGAAGAAACGGTCGTATCCAAGAGAATCATACATTCTGTTCCGATTCCAAAAGGTGGCATCATTCCCGTGGAAAACGGCTGAATAATATCCCCCGCTTTCCTTCAGGATGTGAGGCATCCCCTTAAATACATTATCCGGATTACGCACAAACACAGATCCGCTTGCGAGCGGGTAAAGACCTGTATCAATCATGAACTCCGAATCAGAGGTCTTCCCTTGGGCGGTTTGATCATATATCTGATTGAAATAGAAGCTCTCATCCACTAGTGAATTAAGAAAGGGAGTGATTTCTTCTCCTTCGATTTTCTTATTAATGACAAAATTCTGGGTCGACTCCATACTGATCAAAATGACATTTTTCCCTTTTGCAATACCAAATAAATCAGTCTGTTCATTTTCCTTGGACTTTGTATATTTCAGGGGAGAGCTCGTGTCGTTCCTGGAGGCGGTTAACGGATTGAGATTCACACCCAAAGCGTACCCTGTGTCGTATAGATGATAATTAAAAGGACCGATAGCCGTGACCATTTGTTCCCGGTCATATACCTCCTCGAACAGGTATGGACTCTTAATCAAACCAAGTAATATAGTCAACATGACAACAGCTGTGCCGGCCAACAAATAAGTCGCCTTTTCTCTTGGTTTGATGGAAGGCATACGCCTCTTTTTCTTCAGATACCATCCAGCCCAAAGAATATCAATAAAAAGCAATACATCCCATGGACTCATCAATTCAAATGTGCTGGGGCCGATTCCACCGACATTTTTAAATTGAAACAATATCGGCAGGGTTACATAATCAGAATAAAATCGGAAATATAGTAAATCTGCATATAAAATCCCTGTTATAATCACCATCATCAGAAACAATGTAAAAGCGTGGATTTTTTTTCTGAAATAAAAGCTGACGCCGAGCACGATCATTAAAGAACCTATTGAATTGATGAGAAGCAAGCATATATCCATTAAAGAATGCGGGGTAATATTAAAGCCTGCGAGCATGACAATCAATGTTTTTATCCATAGAAGGATTAATACGATTCCGATCAGTTTGAATTTTTTTAGGTTAAGATACATTTGTTTCATTTTTGACATTTATATATACCCTATTTCCTTTACAGGAGCAATTATTTCCTTTATTGAATTGATTGCTTTCATTACTTCTTCCTCATTCTGATATCCCATCAATGCGAGCTGTACCCAATTCATATTTAGGAGATAGCCACTTTCATAGCTGAGCAGTACTCCTCTTTCCTTACATTTGTCTCCGACCACCCTGCTTGATACCCCATACGGCAATTCAATGGTGATGACCCCCGGTGAATAGTCCTGATTCCCCATTATGCGTACATCCCATTTTTCCATTGCTTCTCTGACAGCACGGGCTAAACGGAGATTAGCAACGTAATCGATATTTCTTATTGCTTCTTTTAACGAAGATATAAGATTGGAGGAATGAGTGAACGGGATGCTCCCATTTTCTGCATACAAGCCGATATCCAAGTATCGCGGTATAGAAGGATGGGACGTTAACGCATCCCTGTGAAATATAATACCAAGTCCCGGTAAAGAACCCAAACCCTTTCCGCTTACTGAAGTCGCAAGATAGCATTCTTTAAAATCTACCGGTACAACTCCTACAGAGCTGCAAGCGTCCACACACAATTCTGCATGAAATTTTTTTGATAATGCCAATATCCCCTTCAAATCATATAAATAACCGGTGGACGTTTCGCAATGTACCGTCCATATCCAGTCAGGCGAGAAGGCTTTCATAGCGGATTCGATTTCTTTAAGTGATACATCCTCTCCCCATTGCTTTTCCAAAGTTCTGAAAGACAATCCGCTTCTTTTTGCGTGATCAATCAGCCTGAAGCCAAACTCCCCGTTGGCGAGTATCAAACCATCACCTTTAAACCGCTTCAGCTGCTGAGCTGCCATGTCATTGGTGAGGGTACCGGTGCCTACCACAACTTCAGCATGATTGGCTTGGGTCAGCCGGCATAAATTAAATTTAATTTCTTCTATTTCTTTCAAAAAAGCTTCACTTCGGTGGGAAATGGGAGTCTTCCCCAATGCCCTTTTCACCGCAGGGTGAAGAGGGACCGGGCCTGGAAGGAAAGAGTGGGCTCCACTCCTTTCATTATTGAGGGTAACGTTTTCCATCAGTTTTTGAAATGCCTTTGTAGATTTCTCAAAACTCGCCTTTGTTATGTACATTGGCTGAAAACGCGCATCTTCCTCCCCAACCAGGGAAGCAAAAGGAATAAAGCCGATTCTCTTATACAATTTAAGCTGACGGACTGTACCAGAGATAAAAGCAAGATCATACCCTTCTTCAAGGCACAGTTGAACAAGCCTTTTACATAATCCGTAAAATACTCTTGTGCTCCTATACTCATCCTTTACCGAAAGAAGACGAACTTCACAAGGTTCACTGCCGGAAGGAATGAATTGATTCAGGTTAGGGATCTTATTATCCAGAGAAAACGGACGCTTGGCACGAACCGCAATCATACCAACGATTTCTTCATGGTTTTTCGCGATAATGTATGTATTTTCATCATGAAATTTATCCACAAGCAGCTTTTCTTCATTCTCCTCATGCTGCGGTATTTCATTCACAAAGGTTTGATAATTCAATTGATTGATTTGTTGAAGTTCTTTTGGATCGTCTGCAATTTTATATAGCAAGGATTGATGACCCATATATGTACCTCCTCTTAGGTGATGTAAAAAATCTTGTTCTTTCAACATTCAGGGGATAATCATCTATTTATTGTGGGACAGAATCACTGTGATGAACAAGAAGAGAAGACCACTGGGCAGGATGAATGAATCTTCAATCAAAAAAGCCGCTACGGGGATTGATGTCATAGCAAGAAACCCCGCCGTTTTATAACGATGAAGCAGCAAGTAAGCTGCCCCCATGACTGCCGCGGCAGCTCCGATTGTCAAAGGCACTAAAAATAATGCAGAAGCAAGGTAAACGACCACCCCTTTGCCGCCGTGAAACCTGAGCTGTATCGGAAATAAATGACCGATACAAAGGAATACCGCACTGAGTATTAGTGCAAAATCACTCCCTGCAAGTCCTTCCTTCACCAGGAACAAAGTAATAAACACCTTGGCAGCATCAATGAGCAAGGTTAGGAGAAACCCTTTTTTGCCAAGTATGCGTCCTGCATTTGTTGCACCTACGTTTTTGCTTCCTATTTTTCTAATATCCTGGCCTGTCTGCCATTTAATGATATAGAATGCCCCTGTTATGGATCCGGCCAGATAGGAAACCACCGAGATCACTAGAAATCCAATTATTGAATTCTCCAACGCATTGCACCTGACTTTTCTAATAAATAGTACAGAACCGATAGACCATTCTGCCTTTAAACAGAAAGAGCCTAATTAATAGACGATTATAATTTGAAAAAGTTTCATTTTTTTACATTTTTATTGAGATGGATAGGTAGATACATCAGATAGAACAGGATCAGGGAGATTGCTTCCAATGACAACAAGTACCAAGGGTAATCGCCTAAATAGTCAATTGGACTAGGATTGTATGGCTTATGAGCAAGGAACATATAATTCCCTCCAAAGGCCATATTCAGAACATATGCTGCAGCTGCGAACAGGTTCAACCCAAGAAATGACTTTATCGGGGATAGAACCGTCAACGAGAAACCTTCAACCCACCTCATATAAAAACAAGAAAGGATGATGGCTGCATGCACGATAAAAAACTGAAAAAATCTGATGTGCGGATATCCAAAAAATAGTTCTGGCGTGATCATGGCAATGAATGCACCTGTGAGACTAGCAAAAAAAGCAACTTCAAAAATCAATTTATTTCTCGTTATCAGCATGATGATACACAAATATATTGATAAGGAGCATAATTGAAACGGCAGATTCACGGCAGGAGACCATAACCCATTCAACGCATACCAAAATTGAAAAAATAATTCTCCTGCTGCAAGTGTTGCTATGAGTATCAATCTTATCGCTTTCTTGCCGTTCATGCTTAAATTGTTTCTATATTTGTATAATAGGACAATGAAAATGATCATCAGAAGGACGGCAATAATATGTGAAGCAGAATAAATTTGAAATGGAAATTCTTTATAGCGGAAATTAAACAGATCCTTCATTCTAATCCTCCTCTCTTCTATATTCTTTCTACAAACCTCATTTTCCTTTTTTAGTCATCAACTCTATCATTGGAACAAATAGAAAGAGGCTGGGACAAAACTAAAAAACTACCACATAAAGACGAACAATTTGAGTGTAGTCTCTTAATACCGCTAATGATTTCCGTGCAAGACTTCGCTTTCCGCGGGTAGCCCGTGAGCCTCCTCGGCAAGCCTGCGGGGTCTCACATAAGCTACTCTTCCCGCAGGAGTCTTCGTCTTGCACTCCAATCAACCGCTAGATAGAGCTAAATCTAAATGTCCATTTGTTCAAATTAAAAACCCGAACTAATTTGTCGTTTATAACAGAAATTAGTTCGGGTTTTACTTAGGTTAAGACACTTTTGTCCCAGCCTCTCTTTGGTTTATTGGACTCTTTTCAGCTGACATCCAGATTGGCGCGAAAGAAATTCCAATGCATGTTTATTAAAATCAGCAGGCTTTTCAACATTGCAGACGTGTCCACAGTCATCCAAAAAGACTGTCTCTGCTGAAGGATCCCCCTGAATATCTTCTTCAAGGGCTTTTACAAATAAGTGATCCTCCCTCCCCGAAATATACAGCTTCGGAATATGCGGGGCCTTTGTCTGGACAAGTTGATAAGTAGATTTAACAAAAGGGGTCAATCTGTACCAACTTAAGAAACATTCCCTGTTCATTTTTTTTGCTTCCCGTATGAAAAGCTTACGTGAAACAGCATGATTATTCTTCGGCATCATAATATAGGCAAATATTCTATACAGCCATAAAAATGGCATAAGCGATTTTATTCCGTCTCCCAACTTTAAAAGTATGGATGCAAAAGGTGTAAACCGTGTGATGCATCCGGCTAAAACAGCGCTTTTCACCCGGTGGGGATATCGCTGCATCAGGGCATGAATAAAGATGGATCCCAGTGATACACCAACAAAATGAGCACGGTCTATATTCAAGTGATCCATGACTTTTAAAACTTCCCGGAGATTCAATTCAATTGAGAATCTTTCATCATAGCTTTTTACACTCGGGGACTTGCCATGACCAGGGAGGTGTACGGTTATGACATTATACTGTTTTTTAAATTCATTGAGCTGCTTTCCAAAAACAGTCGAATTGCCTCCGATGCCATGAAGGAATATAACATATTCCTCAAATTCTTCTTGATGTACTTTATATTCCAGCATGAATTCGCTCCTTAAAACCTGTAAATTTCTTGTTTACAAAAACAGTTAACGACTGAAAGAATACATCTTTCATTCAACATGAGTACTATTGTATCTTAATCCCCATTGCATTGATATACTATAAATGCAGTAAATTCGACTATTCTGTGAGTGTCATAAAATTGCAGTATTTTTTAAATATCCATTAGAAAAGCCGCCGAATAGGCAGCCTTATAGATGATTTATCTGATTGAATGGAGGTTTCGTCTTGCACTCCAATCAACCGCTAAAAACAACTAAAATCTAAATGTACTTTGATCAAATTAAAAACCCGAACTTATTTGCATCGTCTTGTGCAAATAAGTTCGGGTTTTACTTAACTAAAACACTTTTTCCCCAGTCCCTCTTACATATTTTAAAATTAAGATTTCACTTCATATTTCACGAAGAAAGGAAGTATAAGTGAAATGAAGAAAGCCATCATTACGATCATCCCGAATGTTACGGGTTTGGACAGTCCCATATCCGGAGCTATGAGCAGGCCAAAAAAGACTGCGGGTACAATGATTAAAAAAGAAACTAAAAACTTTGAAGCAAAACTGATCGTATGCTTCTTTCCACACTCCCCGCAATCAATAGGCTTATATGAACTCCAAATAGAAATCAGCAGCTCTTTCCAGCCGAACTTCCTTTTACAAACTTTACATTTTTGCAAAACAGTTCCCCCTATGAATCACATCTCTCTGATTACTATCATATCACAAAAATTCGGGAGCCATCTTCTAAAACAATGAGACCTGTTCATTTACCATAAATCGTAAAAACAGCAGACGGAGGTATATGATAAAATTGTATTATATTCTAAATTGATATGTTGGTGGTCATTGTGTCGGAAATTTATTTTATCCTCCTGTTAACAGGAGGCCTTACTTTTTATTTTTATAAAAAAAGAATTTATATCCAGACTTCTTCACTGGCCATTGTTATGGCTTTGGGGATTTTTACGCAAGGTGTCTTCCATTATTACCTGGGAATGGATTACTTTACAGGGTTCACTGGAAAGCTGCTAAGTGGAATTGTACTTTCTCTATGGATGTCCTTTATTATATCTATCCTGGCTTCAATCCGTAATAGGAAGTTCAGAGAGCTGCATTTACTGAATCCTCTTAATCGATTTGGCATTGGCACTTGGATTGCGAGCAGCTCGTTATGCGGGATCATCATTCACGAACAATTCAGCCAGATAACCGTTCCTGTAGTGATCTTGGCTATTGATAGTATTGTGTGGATGTTCTATATTGGAATCATAATCCCATACTTTATAAAAAATAAAGATCAAGAAGTCAACGGTATCATCCTGTTATCCACCGTAAGTACACAGTCTCTCGTTCTTCTTGTTCATTCAGTTTATCAAGGAGCAGACACCATCTTTTACTTTTGGTTCATTACGGCAGGCATCCTTTTTTACTTCATATGCCTGCTGTTTATCTTAAAACGGTATATATTTAATAAATGGTCAATTGTACACGACTGGAAGAATACAAACTGCATTTTACACGGGGCTCTTTCCATTACCGGGGTTGCGTCCGTTTCAACTGGAATTATGCCTTCTATACTTGTACAAGCTTTGTGGACGGCTGCAACGCTGATATTCATTCTTGTAGAATCGATTGAAATTGCCCGTTTAGTAAAACGAGTGAGTTTGTTTGGATTTCGTGAAGGTATGTGGACATACCACGTCACCCAATGGAGCAGAATTTTCACCTTTGCCATGTACTTCACTTTTACACTGCTGATGGAACCGCAGGGCCCATTTATAGAATCTGCACGAAACTTTGCGGAAGCTGCAGGCATTTGGGTGGTCATTTCCGTAACGTTCATTCAGACTGCAATTTGGTTCACATCATTCCGTTATATCTCAAAAGCGCATGAACAAAAAAGAAAGTCCAGAATTGCTTAAAAACCACATGAACATTCTTCTCTTTGCAGGCTCTGTTGAGGAAAAAAGCACACAGAGCCTTGCCTTTAAGACAACTGAAAGAGGGAATCAAACCCTTTTCCATGCAGTCAGTAATAGAAAGGAAATGACGTATTGATAAACACATTCAAGTTGGTTAGGAAAATCCCAGGACAGAAAATGCACGTTTATATCACTATCGTCGATCATACACTGGTGGATACGGGTCCATATAGTTTACATAAACAAGTAAGGGAAATCGTGAAGGAACACCCGATCCGGAATGTCATCCATACCCATCATCATGAGGATCATACAGGAAACAGCGCTTGGATTGAAAAGCATATAAAGGTTCCGCAATGGATTCATCGAGCAGGTGTGCTGAAATGCATGAATAATACCAAACTTCCTCTTTATCGTTCTGCTTTTTGGTATAATCGAAAATCCTTTAAACCAAGGGAATTTGAAAGCAGCGAATTTCATACAAAGGAGCATACGTTTAAGATTGTTCATACTCCCGGTCATTCCGTTGATCATGTCATTTTCATTGATGAGGAGAAAGGCATCTGCCTCTCGGGGGACTTATACTTATACCACTCACCCACCTCTCATTTTGCATTTGAATCCGTCCCTGAATTGATACACTCCCTGAATAAAGCATTGAATTATAACTTTCAGGAAATTTACTGTTCACACGGCGGGTATCTCCCAAATGGGCGGAGGTTAATGGAAAGAAAACGGGATTATCTGCTGGACCTTCAGGGGAAAGTCCTGACCCACTATCAAAAAGGGTTGACACCATTAGAAATCAGGAAAATGCTGCTGCCCAAAAATAGAGCTTTTCAGTATCTCTCGGCATTTGAAAATTCCCCCATGCACACGATTCATTCAATCATTGAAAACTCTTAAAGGCCCGTCCCTCAATGTTTACAGCATTGAAGACGGGCCTTCATTTTGCGAATCCAGCATAGGAACCCTATGCCTGAATTCAAGTTTATAGATGATATCAAGTATTTTCGTACCTATGAATTGACAAATGAGGGCATATACTATGACTTTCAGATCCACGACGATTCCTGTCAATAATAACAAGCTTCCATTTATGAAGAAGAGCGGGCGGCCGGGTGAACTATCCCTCAGTTTTGAAATGATGAGGGCAAGTATATCCATTCCGCCCGATGATGCGCCCATTCTGAAGAGGATCCCGATTCCAATCCCGAATAGAACTGCTCCGATGCCCATATCCGGTATCACATTCGATAAGGGGGCTTTCATATGAGGGCTGATTAAATTAACAGTAATGGATGTAACGGTTACACAGTATAGAGTCCATAATGCATTAGACTTCCCGAGCCATTTGACGGCAGCAATCAACAGACCGGCATTCAATACCCAGAGAGTAATTGAAAAAGGTACGTGAAGCAGATAATTCAGCAGAACACTGACGCTCGCTGCGCCCCCTGAAGGGATGAAATGAGGAAACAGGAAGACTGCCATTGCAGTACCTTGAATTCCTGATGCAATGAAAAGTATGACTGACTTCAGCAAATGATTCATTCTTAAAACTCCTGCTCATTAACAATCTATATCCTAGTTTAGTAGTCTTTTCGGAACGGTGCAATGTGAAAATATGCTCATGGCTTATGACTGCGGACAAAATCCTCCAGCCTTCCAAGGGCAATGTTCATATTAAGCAGGAGATTTGAATTGAAAAAGCTAATTAGTAGAGAGCACATAAAAAAATGGGGGTAATGTAAGATGAAGCTCACCCAGGACAATTGGGACGCTGCGAAGTCTTTTATATTCTCGCAAGCCCGTCCCCTGGAACAAAAGCTTTTCAATTATCATTTTGAAAATGGGAGCAAAGAAGATGTAGTAAACGAGCTGATCTCGTTTCAAAATAATGACGGCGGCTTTGGTAACTGTCTGGAACCGGATTTCCGTCTGGAGATTTCGTCCCCTATGGCTACGACTGTGGGACTGCAGATTGCCGCGGACCTTCAATTGGGAAAGAATCATCCGGTCATTATGAAAGCATTGAGTTACCTCGAATCTGTTTATGATGACCAGAAAATAATTTGGGATGCTGTACCTCCTGAAATCAATGAGGTTCCACATGCCCCGTGGTGGCACTTTGATCATGAAAAAGGGTTTTGCGGAGTACAGACGACATGGGCGAATCCAAATGCGGAGATAATAGGTTATTTTCATTTATTCAAGCAGGAAGAACCCTTATTGGGAAAATGGACAAAGATGGCCGGCGAAGAACTTTCGAAGCTGCCCCGGCCCTTAGGTAAACATGATTTCCTTTGCTACTCCAGGCTGCTTCACAATCTTTCGAAATATTCAGAGACGAAACAGTATATCTATTCAGCATTGTCACAGGCGGTGCATGAGACGGTCTGCAAAGACCCCTCAAGATGGAATGAATATGTTGCCAAACCCCTGGATGCAGCTCCTGATCCCTCTTCCCCTTTTTACGAACATCTTAAGAAAGACATCACTCTTCAATTAGATTATGAAATAAAGAGCCAGCATGTAAATGGATATTGGCAGCCTGCCTGGTCTTGGTTTGGGCATTACGAAGAGACCTGGAAAAAAGCTGAAATTGAATGGCGGGGCATTAATACCCTCTCCACGCTCCGTTCACTTGCTGCTTACGAAAAAATTGAATAAAAAAATAAACCCGGGGTTCTACCCGGGTCCGTTTGATTATTTTTCAACGAAATTACTCTTGAACCATTCCGCTGCTGCGTCGACCTCTTCTCTTCTCAATTCATGACCGCCATCCGTCCAGTACTCGGTTACAGTGGACTTCGCCTCTTTGAGGTTCCTGATCAATTCTTCGGTTTCGTCAGCTGGAATCAACGGATCTTTATTTCCTGCGCCGATGAAAACGGGCGAATCATGTAAATCCGGAATTGATACTCCCCGGCGGGGCACCATTGCATGAAAAAGGATCCCGCCTTTAAGTGCATGTTCATGATGATACATAAGACTTGCAGCAATATTAGCACCGTTAGAATAGCCCAGTGCTACTATATTTGATCGATCAAAACCATATTCCTTAGCGCTATCATCAAGAAAAGTATTTAATTCTTTGGTACGGAAGATTAAGTCTTCCTCGTCAAAGACCCCTTCTCTAAGACGTGCAAAGAATCTCGCCATCCCGTTCTCATTCACACTTCCTTTAACACTTAATACAGATGCTTCAGGCGCAATCATTTCAGCAAGCGGCAGCAAGTCCCGTTCATCACCACCGGTCCCATGCAGCAGTAATAAGACAGGCAATCGCTTATTCGTCCCTTTGTTGAAGATATGCTTCAATTTCATTCCTCCCTGTTCATTCTTTCGTATCCAAAGGTTTTAACCTGGATTCAATGGATTCTCTCTGAGCTTCAAAATATGGCGGTAAGGACAGATTTTCACCTAAGCTGTCGAAGTCTTCATCTGTTTCAAAACCGGGACCGTCCGTAGCCAACTCAAAAAGAATGCCGTTGGGTTCCCGGAAATAAAGTGAACGGAAATAATAACGTTCTACAAATCCGGAATTGGGCAGACGCGTCTGGGTAATCCAATCCACCCACTTGCGCAGCTCCTCTTCATCTTCAACCCTGAAAGCCACATGGTGAACACTTCCCCGTCCAGGTCTTTCCTGCGGCAGATCGTTCCGTTCTTCAAGATGAAGCTCAGCCCCTGTACCTCCCTCTCCTGTTTCAAACACACGGATATCAGGCTGTCCTTTTTCATATGCAGGAAACGTACCCTTTTCGCGGTAGCCCAACACTTCAGTCAATACTTTTGCGGTCAGCTCTCCCCTTGCTACTGTAAGGTTAACCGGACCGAGTCCTACGACCCCATACTCGACTGGAACAGGACTCTTGTCCCAAGGTTTTCCACCCGCTACTCCTGTATTGTTTTCATCCGATACGAGCATCAACCGCTGCCCTTCAAAATCCCGGAAACCCAGTGCAGCCCTTCCTGTACGATGAGATATCTCATCGTGCTCAACACCTGATTCTTCAAAGCGCTTCTTCCAATACGTCAGGGCTTCATCACTTTTCACTCTCAGGGAAGTCAATGAGATACTGTTTGTTCCCTTATACGTATTTCCTGCATGAGGAATCTCAAAAAAAGTGAGATCTGTTCCCGGGTTTCCCCTTTCATCGGCATAAAAAAGATGATAAACAGAAGTATCGTCCTGGTTGATGGACTTCTTCACAAGACGAAGACCAAGTGTTTTCGTGTAAAACTCATAGTTCTTCTTAGCGTTGGCTGTTATGGAAGACACGTGGTGCTGCCCTTTTAATGGTTTTAAATTCATTCCTTACTCACTCCCTGTTGATAATGGTATTTAATTATCTTCTGCTAATAGCTTACAATATATTTATCTTTAATTCAAGATATTTTAATTCAAAATTTATGTGCAGAAAAAAACCGCCTACAGCCAGGCGGGATCGTTTGTTTAAATATGTTCATTACTTTTAACTGTGATAGCCTGGGCTAGGGTAGACGTAATCGTCAGTCTGTCAAATTTCAATCCGAGTTGAACAGCAGTCTGTGCAATTTCAGGGCGCAGACCCGAAAGGATTGGCTTCACACCGATAAGCTCAAGAGCATCTACCAGCTGGAATAACTGATGTGCAACCATCGTATCAATCATCACAACACCGGAAAGATCGATGAACAGATAGGATATTTCTTTTTGGACACATTGCTCTAATGTATTTTCCAGGATCAACTTAGCTCGTTCAGGGTCAATATTCCCAATGAGAGGCACAAGCGCAGTATCTTCATTCAAGGAGATGAGTGGTGTACTGAGTTCATGGATAATCTGTTCCTGAGACTTCAGCTGTCTTTCTACAACCTCGTTCTGCAGTTCCATGAACCTGAGAATCACCCTGTCAAATGATTCAATGACGGTATCCTCCCAAATCCTAAGCAGATCCGAGCCCTTGGGATCCTCACTTTTCTGTGCGAATTCATTCACAAAGTCAAGATATTGATTTCGGACCCGCATGAACTCCTGAATGATATGATGGGTAGGTGTTTCCAGATGGTGTTTATCTTCTGCAATGGAAAGTACCCAATCATCCAGACGCTTATAAAAGGTTTCTTTTTCTATTGTGAAAACTTCACAAAATAATTGATGGAACTCAAAATTTTGTTTTTTTAAATTTTCTACTGTTTCAGGGTCATTAGAGGAGTATACTCCACTAACTTTGCTCTTATCGATAGATTCATACCAGGAGTCCGTTAATTGACGTGCTTTGCTTAGAAGATATGTATGTAAATGTTTGCTGCGATGCATATAGGATGTGTTCCCCCCATTGTTTATTTAAATTGTATACCAATGCCTGTGACTTTATCTGTTATTACTGTAAAGTGATGTTTTCCTTTCTATTATAATATAGTAATCACCCTGACACCAATATTAATGAGCCAAATCACGCAGAAGCAGCAATCCGGCATTCCAATTATTTTGTATTTATGTAAAAACATTCAATAAAATGAATATTAATAAAAAAATCCTTGTGAATGTCACTTTTGTCTCGCATCCACACATGTTAGGGTATATAATAAGAGAAAGATATCTGAATATTATGTCGATTATGATTGAAATATGCAGAATGAACTACACTTCCGGGACTCACAAATTGATCCAAAAGGTTTTTGATAACTTTTTCCTGCCACCGGCCAATTAATTGGGGAGTTGATGAAGGTGAAACGAAAACTTTCTAGATTATCAGTTGAAGTCCTTTCGATAAGAAGTGCTTGTGAATTCTGCCGAAACATGGGATTGACACCCAGTATTACGAATATATCAATGATTACAGGCTTTTCTGAAGAAAAGATCTTGGAAAGAATCGACATTGACTTCCAAGTTTGCAGAGATGAATTGATGGCATATACGGCTTCCACCCGGGAGTGATTTATTGATGATTCACTAAAATAAATATGAGGCTGGGACACAAGTGATATAGTATAAGTAAAACCCGAACTATTTTGCATGAGGTGAGGCAAAATAGCTCGGGTTTTTTATTGTTCATTGTACATTTAGGATTTAGCACATTCAGCGTTTTGATTGGAGTGCAAGACGAAGACTCCTGCGGGAAGAGTAGCTTATAAGAAAAGCAGAAGGGCTTTGAACAGAGGCGGGGGGCATAAGACGAATTGGCCTAGAAGGCGTTCTTTGCCTTCTTGGCCGGTTTGGCTTATGACCTGTGCCTCTAAGCCCTGCAGCTGGACAAGTGAGACCCCGCAGGCTTGCCGAGGAGGCTCACGGGCTACCCGCGGAAAGCGTAGTCTTGCACGGAAATCATTAGCGTTGTTTATAGTCCACTCTGAAATGTTCGTTTTAAACATGAAAATTTATGTTTTGTCCTACCCCCATTTTTTTATTATTTCTAAAGTACATTGAAATATCTGGCTTCAGGATGTGCAAACACCATCGCTGTTACAGATGCTTCCGGTTCCATCATACAACCATCTGTCAATTCAATGCCTATTCTCTCGGGTTTGAGGAGATTGAAAAGTTTTTTCTGATCCTCAAGGTCAGGACATGCAGGATATCCAAAGGAATATCGCTGACCCTGATACTTCGTCCGGAAACGCTCCTGCATCGTGAAGTCGACCGGATCAGGAAATCCCCATCTGCTTCGCATCATTTCATGCACCCTTTCAGCAAGTCCTTCAGCCGTCTCCAGTGCCAACGCCTGAATAGCATGACTTTCAAGGAATTTCCCCTCACCCTTTAATAATGCAGCCCATTCTCTGATTTGCCGGCCGGCCGTGACTGCAAAGAAACCGACATAATCCATCTCACCGCTTCCTGCCGGCCGAAGATAATCGGCTAAACAAAGATGGTCGTTTTGATTCTGACGCGGAAAATGAAACCGCTCAATTTCTTTTGATGAATCATTCGGATCGTAAATGATGACATCGTCCCCTTCTGACTGAGCCGGGAAAAATTGATAGAGTGCGGATGCATGAATAATATCTTCTTTTGCTGCCCTTTTGAATAATCCATCCGTCAATTGTTTTATTCTGATTGTCCTTTCATCTTTTTCTACCAATAGCCGGGATACTTTCCCCTTGATTCCCAGATGGTGTCCAAGGAGCATCTGCTGATTGATATATGGCTGGATCTGATTAAGGGAAAAATCCTTGATGATATGCGGTTCCAGATCCGGCGGAGTATAAACCTGGACATCCCTGGCTACTTCTGAACGCACCTTTACAGCAACAGGTGAATCACTACGTGGTTCAGGTGCAGGTCTGCTTTCTAATTCCATTAACTTCTGCCGGCTTTCTTCTTCCCACTTCTTTCTCGTCCCTCTATCCTGCATTCCATTGATGATACTTAATCCATCCATTGCGTCTTTTGCATATACTACCAGCCCGCCATATTCCTTCGCTATTTTGGTTGAGGTGAATTTCCTGGTAAGAGCTGCCCCGCCGACGATAATGGGAACCGAAATGTCTGACAGCCTCAGATCTTGAGCCGTCACGACCATTTGCTGTGCTGATTTCACCAGAAGGCCTGAAAGACCGACTATATCCGGTTTTTCTTTTCGAATCACTTCAATTAACTCCTGCGGGGTCACTTTGATACCCAAGTCTTTCACTTCATAACCATTATTACTGAGAATGATGTCCACCAGATTTTTTCCGATATCATGAACGTCTCCCTTTACGGTAGCAAGAATCACTTTTCCTTTGGAAGAAGAAGTTTCTCCCTGTTCCATATGAGGCTCCAAAAAGGCGACCGATGCTTTCATTACTTCGGCACTCTGGAGAACTTCTGCCACAATAAGCTGATTATCATTAAATAAACGGCCCACTTCACTCATTCCATCCATCAGAGGACCATTGATGATGTCCAGCGGAGTATGATACTGTTTAAGTGCCTCTTCTAGATCTGGAATAAGCCCTTCTTTTGTACCTTCCACTATATAATGAGCAAGCCTTTCTTCCAGAGTCATTGTATTTACGGGTATTTTGGTTTCTTTTTTCTTTCCCCGATAAAATTCAGTAAAAGCTGCCAGAGCTGCATCCGTCGTATCGAACAGGAGCTTTTCTGCCTGCTCAACCTCTTCAGCCGGGATCGATGCGAACCGCTCGAGTTTCTCCGTATTCACAATTGCATAATCAAGCCCTGCTTTTGTACAGTGATATAAAAATACTGCATTCAATACTTCCCGGCCGACTGGAGGGAGGCCAAAGGAAACATTGCTGATCCCGAGAATATGGGGACACTCAGGAAGAAGTTCTTTGATTCTCTTGATCCCCTCAACAGTTGCGTTCGCTGAACCTATATATTGTGCATCTCCTGTACCTACGGGGAAGACAAGCGGATCAAAAATAATGTCCTGTGGAGGAAGCCCATATTTCTCTGTCAGCAGTTTTTGTGATCTCAAAGCAATTTCTACCTTACGGGCAGAGGTCACTCCCATTCCTTTTTCATCAATGGTACCGACGACAACCGCCGCCCCAAACTTCTTGATGAGCGGAATGATTTTCTCAAATCGTTCTTCCCCGTCTTCAAGGTTGATGGAATTGATGATCACTTTCCCCTGAGAATATTTCAACGCAGTCTCAAGCACCTCTTCATCAGTGGAGTCAATGACGAGCGGCACCTTCACTTTTTTTACGACTTCTTGAATGAAAGTATTCATGTCTTCCACTTCATCCCTGTCAGGATCTGCCACACAGATATCGATGACCTGCGCTCCATTTTTCACCTGGGCCCTTGCAATTTCGGAGGCTTCCTCTATTTTGTTCTCGGCAATCAGCCTTTTGAATTTCCTGGAACCGATCACGTTCGTACGCTCACCGACGAGAATCGGGCGGTTGTCCTTATCTTCATATATAAACGGTTCTATGCCTGAAACAGCATGGGGATGTGTATCATTTGGGATTCTTGGTTCGAATTCTTTTGCCATCCGAGATAACGCTTCTATATGCCGGGGGGTTGTCCCGCAGCACCCTCCTAAAAGATTCAGCCATCCTTTCTCAAGAAACCCTTTCATTTTCAAGCTTAGTGATTCAGGGGTTTCATGATAATTGCCTTCTTCATCAGGCAGCCCGGCATTCGGATAGCAGCTTACGTAAGTGGTTGCTAAATTTGAAAGAGACCTGAGGTGGTCCCTCATGAATTCAGGACCTGTCGCACAGTTCAACCCGACAGCCAGGGGATTCAAATGTTCAAGCGACAAATAAAAAGCTTCAATATTCTGACCTGCCAATGTCGTACCCATCGGTTCGATGGTTCCAGATAAGAGAATAGGCACCTGCCTGCCGCTTTCTTTGCAGGCAGCCTGTATACCGAGATTGGCTGCCTTCACATTAAGCGCATCCTGGCTTGTCTCCAGTAATAGGACGTCAACTCCACCATCCAGAAGACCCTTCGCCTGTATACGGTAGTTCTCAGCCAGTTCCTCAAAACCGATTCCCCCGGTTACCGATAACGTTTTTGTCGTTGGCCCCATAGAGCCCGCCACAAATCGTGGCCAGTCTGCATTTGTATACGAATCTGCAGCCTTTCTTGCAATTTCAGCTGCTGTTTTATTTATTTCATATGCTTTTTTTCCCAATCCATATTCATCAAGTACAACCGGAGTGCCTCCGAATGTGTTCGTTTCAATTACATCGGCTCCTGCATCCAGGTATTCCCGGTGAATATTGTATATGACTTCAGGAGCTGTGAGAACAAGATTTTCATTGCACCCATCAAGCTCCTCCCCGCCAAAGTCTTCCGGTGTTAATTCAGCCTTTTGCAGCATCGTCCCCATAGCGCCGTCGAGGACGAGTATTTTCTTTCTAAGCTGTTCTTCAAATAATGTGACGGCCATAAGGAACCTCCTTCTCAATCCCTGCTTTTTCTTTCATATGACGAAGTAATTCTATGCTCATATCATATCTGACAAACGGTGTAATCAGATAGATTCCGTTAAATAGAGTAAGTGCTGTATCCAATAGTTCCTTTGCGATCTCCATACCGGCTGCCCGGGAATGAATGGGGTCTTTACCCGCTTCTCTCATTCTCAGCCTGGTTGCCTCAGGCACTTTAATTCCGGGTACCTCATGGTGAAGGAACTCTGCATTCCTCGAACTGAGCAGAGGCATGATGCCAATAAAGACCGGCGTATTCAAATGCCTGGTTGCTTCATATATCTGGAACATTTCTTCCACCCCAAATACTGGCTGTGAAATAAAGTAGTCAGCACCAGCTTTTATTTTTTTCTCAAGGCGTTTCACAGAAGCATCCATATGCCTGAAATTGGGATTGAACGCTGCACCGACTGAAAACTGTGTTTTTTGTCTGAGAGACTTGCCGGAAAATGATATGCCTTCATTATTTTGTTTGATTAGTTCAATCAGCTCGAGACTGGATAAATCATACACGGAAGCAGCACCGGGAAAATCCCCGATTTTTGCAGGGTCACCGGTAATCGCCAGGATATTATGAATCCCAAGTGTATGCAGGCCCATCAGATGAGATTGAAGGCCGATCAAATTCCTGTCACGGCATGTGATGTGAACCAAAGGTGAAATATCGTACTTCTCTTTAACCATTGTCCCGATTGCTTCATTACTCACACGCGGCGATGCGAGGGGATTATCAGCAAGCGTCAATGCATCGATTCCTTCCTCCTTTAGTGCCTGAGCTCCCTGAAAGAATAAGTCTGTATCAAGATGCTTAGGCGGATCCAATTCGACGATGACCGTCTTCTTTTCATTCACTTTATGGTGAAGGAGCTTTTCACTTATAGGGCGGGAAACAATTTCTACAGATTTAGTCAGCTTCACCTTCTTTTCCGTAATAGGGACCCGGCTTTTCAATTTCGCTGCTACAGCCCGGATATGATCAGGTGTCGTTCCGCAGCACCCCCCTATGATTCTTGCACCTTGACTGCGGAGTTCATTGCTGATATCCCCGAAATACCCTGGTTCTGCTGAATAATAAAATCTGCCTTCTTCATAGTTCGGCAGACTTGCATTTGGATAGACTGAAAGAAACGAACTCTTAGGGAGCGGCACTTCTTCCAGGGAAGCGACCATATGATACGGTCCCATCCTGCAATTGATCCCAACAACATCAGCACCTGAAAATTCAAGCTGATGCAATGCCTCTTTTACCTTCATTCCATTTTGCAGTACCCCCGTTTCATGCAGGGAAACCTGGGCAATTATCGGAAGATCTGTCTCCCGTTTCGCGATTTTAAGGACTGTCGTCAACTCTTCAAAATCATAATAGGTTTCAAGAAGGATCCCATCAACACCTTCAAGCAGAAGGCAATACAGCTGCTCCCTGAAGCTTCTTTTGATTTCTTCCAGTGAGACGTTTTGTTTTATCGCCCTGATTCCCCCAATGGTTCCGACCACATATGCTGAACCGCCTGAAGCTTTTTTAGCAAGTCTTACAGCCGCAGTGTTGATTTCCTTTACTGAATCCTCAAGGCCATACCTTGAGAGTTTTTCATAATTGGCCCCATACGTATTGGTCTGGATGATATCCGCCCCTGCCTCTATATAATCCCTGTGGACTTTATATACTTCCTCCGGGTGTGAGAGATTCAGTTCCTCGAAACATCGATCAACTCCATATGAATATAAGAGTGTCCCCATTGCTCCATCAGCAATCAAGATTCTTTCTTTTAAAGATTCTTTGAGCGGCTTCACACAATTCCTCCTTCATTAATGCAAACTATAAATGGATGACTTTTTTCGGTGATGACAAATTGATTGAATTCAGCCCATGGGACAAATCACTGATTAACTCGTCTGCATTCTCCAGGCCGACTGACAGCCTCAGCAGCCCGTCTGTGATGCCCCGCCTTTCCCTTTCCTCTTTCGGCATCGATGCATGGGACATTTTTGCAGGATATGAGAGGATGGATTCCACAGCACCCAGGCTTACGGCGAATACGGGTATATTCACATGCCTCTTCAATTCCCTTACCTCCCTTTCACTTTTGAGGCGGAATGATAATACAGCGCCTGGTCCTTCTGCCTGCCTGACATGAGTTTTATAACCCTTGTGATAGCTAAGCCCCGGATAATACACTTCTTCCACCTCATTTCTTGCTTCGAGGAAACGGGCTATTTTAGATGCACTTTCAGATGACTGCTTGAGCCTGACATGAAGAGTCTTTAATCCTCTTAATAACAGCCAGCTGTCCTGTGGTCCCAAAACCGCACCGAACGAATTCTGCAAGAATGCCAGTTTCTCAGCAACTTGATTGCATCCAGTCACAGCGAGGCCGGCAAGTACATCACTGTGTCCCGCCAGAAACTTAGTAGCACTGTGAAGGACTACATCCACCCCGAGCGACAACGGCCTTTGAAGAAGAGGCGTCATAAATGTATTATCCAGGAATGTCAGGCAGTCGTTGGCTTTCGCCAATTTCACAATCCCTTCAATATCGGTAATATTGAGCAGTGGATTGGAAGGCGTTTCAATATAAATCACTTTAGTATTCACCCTGATTGCTCGTGCCACCTCATGAAGATCACCCATATCGACAAAAGAGTATTGAATACCGAAACGGTTCAAAACCTCAGTGATCAAGCGATAGGTTCCACCGTACACTTCCTCCGAAATCAATACATGATCTCCCTGAGAAAGCATCATAAAAGTGGTTGAAATAGCTGCCATGCCTGATGAAAAGGCAAATCCCCGGACACCGCCTTCAAGTTCAGCAATCGTATCCTCCAATGCCTCCCTGGTTGGATTACCAGATCTGCTGTAATCATAGGTTCCAAACTGATCAAAATCTTGTTGATGGAAAGTGGTCGCGTGGTAAAGAGGAATTGAAACAGCTCCAGTATGCCGGTCATATCCATGAGAGTGAATAAGGGATGTTTGTTGAGAGTAAGTTTTTCTACTCATGAGTAAGCACCTCTCCTTTTAGTTGATTAAAAACATTGTCCAAATCAGCAATGATATCCCCGACATTTTCAATTCCAACAGAAAAACGTAAAAGACGATTGCAAATACCGATTTTATTCCTTTCTTTTACGGGAATATCAGCATGTGTCTGGGTGGCTGGATAAGTTATGAAGCTTTCAACGCCTCCGAGGCTTTCCGCGAATGTAATGACTTTCAATTTTTCAAGGAAGGGACCGACCCACTCTTCTCTTGAAATCCTAAAGGACAACATCCCTCCTCTGCCCGGGTACAGGACATCTGTCACACACTCATGATTCGTCAGATATTCTGCGATGACGCGGGCATTTTTTTCATGCTGCGCAATCCTCAAACTCAACGTTTTCATACCGCGGAGCAGAAGCCAGCTGTCAAACGGTGAAAGGACTGCTCCAATGGAATTCTGGACTGTGTATATCTTTTCTCCGAGATCCTCGTCTCGTGCAATGACCGCACCCGCCAGCACATCGTTGTGGCCGCCTAAATATTTTGTGGCACTGTGGACGACAATATCTGCCCCCTCTGTTATTGGCTTTTGCAGGATTGGGGTGTAAAAGGTGTTATCCACAATCAGCAGTAAGCCGTTATCCTTTGCAACGGAAGAAACGGTCGAAATACTCGCTTCATTCATAAGCGGATTGGTTGGTGTTTCAAGGAAGATGCCCTTCGTGCTTCCATTTATCTTCTCAATTATTCTGCTTTCATCTGCTGTATCGACGAAATGGAATTTGATATTGTATTGATTCTCATACTGAAGGAAAAGCCGATAGCTGCCGCCGTACAGATCTTCGGGAACAATCAGTTCGTCCCCCGAGGAAAACAAATTCAATATTGCCTGGATGGCTGCCATACCGGAACTGAACGCAAAGGCCCTCCTGCCTTCCTCCAACTGGGCTAATGTGTCTTCCAAAATGAACCTGGTTGGATTTCCTGTGCGGGAATAATCAAATCCAGTAGATTTTCCGATTCCCTGATGCTCATATGCAGTAGATAAGTATATTGCCGGACTGACTGCACCTGTCCTGCTGTCTGTACGATTACCGGATTGTACGAGGATTGTATCAATGTGTTTACTCACTTTTCGCCTCTCCTTTTCTCAGTAAAATGAAAAGGGGTATAAAATAAAAAGCCCCCTTATGCAATATAAGAAGGCTTCATCATTCATTCTCCCTCTTATCGGCCAAGTTGAATCAACTTGCTGGAATTAGCACCATGCGCCATGCTGGTTGCTGAGGTGTCACCGGGCCAGTCCCTCTACCTCTCTTGATAAGAATCTATTTAGTTTTTCTACAAGGATGTTTTCTAAAAGATTGTTGCTTTTCGTAAATTGACTAGTAGCCTGAATGTTGCTTGTATACGTGCTCTTTTCGAATTCAAGTTAATCTACAGGTGGACGAACATCAGAAAATACCAAAGTTCCGGTATTTTCTTGTGTATTGAGCAACAAAGTATGCGAAAAGAGCTTTCTCCAAAAACTTTATTAAAATAACTTCTTCATAACTTACAACATACTTTATTAAATGTCAATGAAAATTATGAATACTTCGTCATTTCACGTCAAAAATGTTTTAGGTTACAAATGAGATTCAATAAGAAATGTTTAAAGTATCTACTTAAAGTCTAAATGTATAGAAATACTTAGATAGGATGTGATTTGCTTGAAAGGTGTAACTTTCCAAGGGAAAGAACAAATGGTGGTAAAAGAAGTTGAAACTCCTGATATTCAAGAGAATACCGATATGATTGTGAGGATTACTGCAAGCGGCATCTGCGGTTCTGACCTTCATCTTTATCACGGCGGAATCGAGCCTGAACAAGATTACGTAGTGGGGCACGAGCCGATGGGGATTGTAGAGGAAGTAGGTTCGAATGTTAAAAGTTTAAAGAAAGGCGATCGTGTAGTCATCCCTTTCAATATCGGATGCGGAGAGTGTTTCTTCTGTAAGAATCAGATGGAAAGTCAATGTGACGACTCAAATCCTCATGGAGAGGTCGGCGGGTTATTTGGGTTTACAGAAATGAACGGCGGCTATCCGGGTGGTCAGGCAGAATACCTTCGGGTCCCTTATGCAGACTTTACTTCGTTCAAAGTGCCCGAGTCCAGCAGTCTTGATGATGAGAGTGTCCTCTTCCTTTCGGATGTCATTCCTACAGCTTATTGGAGCGTAGAGAACAGCGGAGTGAAAGAAGGCGATACGGTCATTGTCCTTGGCAGCGGACCAATTGGGTTGATGGCCCAGAAATTCGCTAAACTGAAAGGAGCCGAGCGGGTAATCGCAGTCGATCAGGTCGATCACAGGCTCCAGCACGCTAAACGCACAAATAATGCTGAAACGTATAACTTCAAGGAGACCCCTGATATCGGTTCTGTCCTCCATGAATATACAAAGGGAGGCGCTGATGTTGTGATTGACTGTGTCGGAATGGACGGGACCGTTCCACCTGATCAAACATTCGGATCTGATTTCGATAATCAATTCGGGACCATCAGCCCGATAAAAACGGCCTCTCAATCGGTAAGAAAATTCGGTACCGTGCAATTGACAGGTGTTTATGCCACAGAAGCAAATCGTTTTCCAATAGGGGACTTCTTCAGCAGAAATGTCTCCATCAAAATGGGACAGGCCCCAGTCATACACCTTATGCCAAAACTGTACGATATGATCGAAAACAAAGAATTTGACCCGACTGATATTATTACCCATCGTATTCCCATTGAAGATGCAGCGCGTGGATACGAGATTTTCGATAAGAAAGAGGACGGCAATATCAAGGTGATATTAAAACCATAAACCTATATTATACAAGCTGCCATTCAACTAGATCGGCAGCTTGTATTTTTAATGTCATGAATGAAGAATCCCTATTTTCCTTTTCACCTCCTGCAAGAATGGTCTCGTTTTCTTTCTTGCTTTCTCAGCACCATCCATTAAAATTTCATTAAGCTTTTCAGGAGAGTCCATCAATTCACGATACTTTTCACGAGGCTCTTCCAAAAACTCATTCATGACTTCAAAAAGCTCTTTCTTGGCCTCTCCCCATCCGATACCGGATTGAAACCGGTTCTTCATCTCATCTGCTTTAACTTCTGACGCAAATTCTTTATATAACGAAAATATAATCGAATCATCTGGATTTTTCGGAGCCGCAGGCGGACTTGAATCCGTCTTGATCTTATTGACCAATTTTTGCAGTTTTTTTGGCTCTTCGAACAATGGGATGGTATTATTATAACTTTTGCTCATTTTACGTCCATCCAGACCTGGCAATACGGCCGTTTCCTTTTCCACGATATAGTGAGGCAGGGTGAACGTTTCTCCATAGGTATGATTAAAGCTTTCAGCAATATCCCTTGCAATTTCCACATGTTGTATTTGATCTTTCCCCACCGGTACAACTTCTGTCTGGAATAGGAGAATATCCGATGCCATCAATATCGGATATGTAAACAATCCCATATTCACCCCTGTATCGGCTTCTTTTCCTGCTTGGGCATTTCCCTCTGCAAGCGCCTTATAAGCATGTGCGCGGTTCATTAATCCCTTTGGGGAAAAACAGGCTAAAATCCAGCTCAGTTCAAAAATCTCCGGAACGTCCGACTGTCTGTAGAAAATCGCTTTCGCCGGATCAAGCCCCAAAGCCAGCCAAGTGGCGGCAATCCCGCGGCTGAGCTCGTTCATTTCCTCTTTGTTGTGTATCTTTGTCAAACCGTGATAATCCGCTACAAAATATGCGGGCTGATACGATTCTTCGCGCGCCAGCTCCAATGCCGGTTTTATGGCACCGATATAGTTCCCCAGATGCACCCTGCCCGTGGGCTTGATTCCTGTCAGTACTTGCTTTTTCACTTTTACAAACCTCCTTTTCACCTAAACACAAAAAGGGCTCCCCGTCCAAAAAGGACGGGAAACCCGTGGTGCCACCTTCATTCGTTTACATAAAGCAAACGCACTTTCCTGTACAGAGGGACATACCTCGATACATTGCCTCTTTTATCGGTGAGACTCTCCGCCATAGCTTACTTTCCACTTCAGCCTGGATGCTCAGAAGCCCATTCGTCTGCCTTCCCACACTGATTCTCACCGGCCATCAGCTCTCTGAATTGTTTCGACAGCTTACTTTTCTTCATCATTGCATGTGTTATGTCATTTCCAATATTTTATAGTAACAGAAATAATTGGTCAATATATTTTTACATTTCCTTTGAAGAAAAAGGCAGAAACAATTTTACCCCTCTCCTGTTAAAGGGAAGGACTTTCATGTCTCCCGCCAAGTGACTTGCATAGCCCAGCATGCACGCTTCAAAGACACCTTGGATCATAAGGGAGGATTCAAGGTAACGGGCAATAAAGCCAAAATAAATGATGCCTATAACAGAATGTGTATAACTTCTGTGTGAAACCAGTGAAGCAATCACTATGTAGATTCCCAGTAAGCACAGCCAGGTTTCATTGATATGCCAGCCACCGACTGTGACGGCGATTCCTGTAAAGGTCAGCATCCTTCTTTGGGTAATGAAGGTTGAAAGCAAGAGGATTCCTGCGCCGTACCCCAGCCCTATCCATTGATCACTCCCTCCTTCTTCCAGGAAGCTGTACACCATCATTAATAGTCCAATCACCAAAGCTGCCGCACGAATCATTTTAGAAGAAAACGTAACCTTATTACTGAGCTTTCCATCGATATCTAAATCCGGAATAAGCCCCGAAATGCCGCCAAAAGTGACGAGTGTGGCTGTCGACGCAAAGTCTGCCCCAATTGAGTTGGCTGTGATGAATCCCGCTGCTGCCCCTGCTGCCATATGTGCTGTTCCGTTCACAACATCCCTCCTCAAGTAAATGAAATATTGAAACTATCATGATAGAGGATAAATTGCGAAATGAACATGGGAATCTTGAATTATTTTTCCAGAAGTTCATCTTTAATTCTATTTATCACTTTTTGAAAATACGAAATAGGATGGGCAACAAAGTCCTGAAGGGTTGCCTTCCACTTCTTATCAATTAATCCCTGATTATCATCTACAACAAACCCTTCTAAACTGATTTCATCTGCTGCATGATGAAAAAGTTGATCAGCCTCATCAAGTGTCGTCCGGAAGATTCCGGATAATTCCTCAGTTTGCAAGCGAAAGCTGTCAAAAGAAATTGGTTTTGTATATAAGTAAACATTCGCTAACTCGCGATCTACTATTCCTGCGCCGTTCAGCTCTTCTTTCATGATCCCTGCAAAAATAAGTTGATCATAAGGAATTTCCACTCCCAATTCTTCATGGATCTCCCTCACTCCATCTTCCATCGATTCTTGAGATAAAATATGACCTGCAGCAGTAATGTCGAGAAGCCCCGGATAATCTTTCTTACTTTCGCTTCTCAGCTGGAAATATATATAAATTCGACTCCTGCTCTCATTATAATGTGCCATCCAGCAGTGAAAGGTTTCATGCCAATACCCAAGGGCATGCACTTCCGTTCGGGTACGTTCACCTAATCTATTATAATCTTCATCGAAGATTGCAAGTTTTTCTTCAGTCATTGTTCCAACACCTTCAATTTATTATCATTCTTCCAGGAACATTATGTATTGTGAATCCGCTTATAAGCATCCAGCAGATCTTTCACTGGAATATCATTAATCTTCATTCCTGACAGATCACTGTCACTTATCTCAATTCCCTTTAAATCGCAGTTTATGAACTTGCTTCCTTGAAGGTTGCATCCCTCAAAGCTCACGGGTTCTCCTTCTTCTCCCAAGTCCGTGTTTGTAAAAGTTGTACCGCTAAGTGATAGATGTGCAAATTCACTTTTTGAAAGATTCAAATCAGCAATAAGAGAATGAGTAAGATTAATATTTTGAAATTTCAATTCACTCATATTACAGTTACTTACGTGAATACCTTTTAAATTACTGTTGATGATCGAGCTTTCTTCCATATTCACCCCATAATACTCTGAATGGTTTAAACTGCAATGTTCATAAATTCTGTGAGATAAATCTTCATTCTTTAGAAGTTTTTGGTCGTCGGGTTTCGTCTGGATCAGTTTCTCATAGGAATACTCCTCCGGGGATTCAAACGTTTTACTATATCCCATTTTCTCATAAAAATAATGATTACTTATTTGCTTTGCAGATGTCTCGAGATGCCATATCCTTACGTTTGGATATCTTTCTTCGATCATTTTTATCGCCTTGGACCCGATTCCTTCCCCCTGATGTTCCGGCTGAATGAAGATGCGGTCGATTCTCCCATATGATTTGCCTGAAATGGTCACATAGATTCCACCTGCTGGTTTTCCACCGGCTGAAATGATGAAAGCATCCAATTCGCTGATCATGTACTTATTCTTTCTAACAGAGTCATACCCGGGCGGCTGAATATTATAATCCAGGGTCTTCTCATTTCCGAGCCATCTCGCAGCTTCACGATCAAACGTTTTTTTCATGATGCCGGTCAATAATTCAGCATCTTCCAAAGATGCCTTTTCTATCGAAATATCCACAAATACTCTCTCCTTTATTTGAAGTCATTTCCATATTAACATGGTTTTTTCAAAATCTTTACACAAAAGAAAGAGATTGGGACAAACAATTACAGAATAGCTAATGGTTTACGTGCAAGACTTCGCTTTCCGCGGGTATCCCGTGAGCCCCTCTCCTTCTCGCGGCAGATCCTGTGCAGCTCCGGAGGCTAGCCCCTCGAGGTCATAAGCCTCTGAGCAGAGCCCTTCCGCATTTCAATCAGGAGTCTTTATTTTTCAATCCAATCAACCTCTGGGAAGGTCTAAAATGTATATTTGAATTAAACAAATTAAAAACCCGGACTGATTTGCCTCTTCAACTGCAAATCAGCTCGGGTTTTATATAGACTAAAGTACTTTTATCCCAGTATCTTTTTCAGTAATGCTTTATCTATTTATCCAGCCATTTAACCTTAACAATCTGAATATGAAACTTCCCGTGATAAATATAATCCCGCCGAGAAAAGAACCAAGCGTGTTCATAAGCCAATCATCGATATCTGTCGCCCTTCCCAAAGGAAGATAGTATTGAGTCAATTCAATAAGGAATGATAAGATGGCCCCGAGGAATGTCACCTTTAAAAGGATTGCCCGCTGGTGCCGCATCCACCAGCCTGAAAAGAAAGCAAAGGGTACGAACAAAAACACGTTGGCTAATAAGTTTCGAATCGGCACATCTAAATGATTCCGATAAATTAGATTCAGTCTCAAATTTGAAAAAGGATCCATATTGGTATGACCTTTTACCCCGCCGTTCATGCCTCCGTCACCCAGCATGGGTGTAAGGGTGATCAAACATATACCGCCAATGGAAATTGAAAGCAATAAAACAGGAAGGAGGTTCATCCACCTTCCTTTGCCTTTTTTCTTTTTCCATACGGAGACGGCCAGGAGGGAAGTCATGGTAAACAGTGCAAGAATGGGGATCACCCATCCAAATGCGCTCCATAATTCCTGCATCTTACGTCTCCTACTTTCCTGCCTTGTCTATTTACTAAGTTATACAATTCTATAAGTACATTTATACCACTTTTCTTAAAAAGAAAAACATAATCATATTATTCTCGATAAAAAATCCATTTCCTCTCATCGTTGATTCTAACTGTATGTCCATCTTTATCCAGTCTTTCTAAAAACGGGATCATGTACTTCCGGGATAAACCCAACAGTTCTTTTGCCTCAGTGATATTGAATCTACGGTCTGTTTTTCCTTTCAGCTCATTGACTGCCTTCTTGTAGGTTTCATAAGCATACGCATGCTTTTCATCGAGTGGAATAATCCACTCCTGTCCAATAAAAAAGTAATAAAATTCCTGTCTTAACGATCCAGGGATACCGGCTTCCTTAAAATATTCTTCTATTGGTTTTACTTTCAAATTATCCTCCTTTAAGGAGTGTAAAAGCTGCACGCACCTTTTTTCCCACTGTGAAGGGAGGCTCGGTATAAAATCATGTATACGGAGAACTCCATTTTCAACAGATACTTGCTTCTGCTGAATCAGTCTTTCGATACTGAACTGGATGACCGTATCAGTGAAAGACTCCAGCATCGAGTGTAGCTCCCCCTTGTTGATTCCCTTTTCAAGGGGATGCCTGTCATGATAGGTACTGATGACATCTACAATCTTCTTTTCACAGCTTTCTACAATACTTATATGCGTCACAAAAGTATCGCGCAGCATAATCCAGCCTGGCTTATTCAGCAATTCCTCAAGGTCTTCTTGTGTAAGGGAGACTTCAAGTATCAAAGATTGTACAGGTACACTCTTTTTCTGTTGAAGAAGTCTTAAAATCCTTTCTTCAGCAGAACCCTCCATTACCGCACGCAATTTCGAAATAGTTTCCTGGCCAAAGCGGTACCTTTTTCCACTTGGATTAATAATCCAACCTCCGCCCAGTGTTTCTGAAGGCGATGGCCTCCTGATTATAAATCGATCGCCGCGTTTAACTACAATCTTATCGTTTAGCCGGATTTGACATAGAATAGAGTCTTCTGCTTGTTCTGTTTTATTACGGTCGAAGAATACAAGCTTCCCCATTACCTCTGAAGTTCCTGTATGGAACTTGATTTCCATACGCTGTTTAAGTCCATTCTTTATTCCGCCAAGCGTATTCAATGAAACATCGATTGTATCCGTGACAGAAAAGAGTGAAGAGGATACAACTGCGTTTCCGCGCTCAATCTGTTGATAATTGACACCTGCCAAGTTGATGGCTGCACGCTGTCCTGCACAACCTTTGCTGCTCTTTTCTCCATGGACTTGTATCTGCCTTGCTTTCGCCTTGATTCCTTGAGGGAGTATCGTGACTTCTGCCCCCGTTTCTATCTCCCCTTCATATATGGTCCCCCTGACAATGGTACCTTGTCCTTTCAGTGAAAATATCTGATCGATCGGCAAACGGAAATCACCTTCAGAACTCCTGACAGGTATATCTTCTATCGATTTTAAAATTAAATCCTTCAATTCCTGGATACCTTCACCTGAGATACTGTCGACCAACACCAACGGGGCATTTTCAAAAGGAGAGCCTTCAAGTTCTTCCTTCACTTCATCTTTAGCAAGTTCCCTCAGTTCCGCATCCACTTTTGACATTTTCGTAAGTGCCACAATCCCATTTGAAATCCCAAGAAGGGAAAGGATATCCAAATGCTCACGTGTTTGAGGCATGATTCCTTCATCGGCTGCTATAACGAGCACCACAAGGTCAATTCCACCTGTCCCTGCAATCATTTTCCTCACAAAACGTTCATGGCCGGGCACATCGATAATGGAAATCTGCATATCCTCTTCTTGATGAAACGGGGCAAAACCGAGTTCTATCGAAATACGCCTTTCCTTTTCCTCTTTTAGGCGATCGGTGTCGATGTTGGTAAGGGCCTTAGTCAGTGCAGTTTTACCATGGTCAATATGTCCGGCCATTCCGACCGTATAGTACCGTTTCCTCAACATTCTCACCTGCTTCTTCTAAGACTTCTTCTTTCTTTTATAATGAGTGAATAATACGCCTGTCATCAATGCAAAGCATGCAATAAACAGGATACCTTTCATACTTTCCCCTTCTGAGAAAGATTTGATCGTCCAAAACAGAATCACTACTGTGATGATACAATCAAAAATAAATATGCCTTTTGAATTTCGAATATTCCTCACCTGCTTTTTATATAGAATGACTATACTTACTTTACCATAAGCGCTGATCTCAATAAAAAAATAGCCGGCCGGACAAGCCCGCCTTCTAAAGAGGCTTGATCCAACTCGACTATTTCCGATCAGTTTTTAATTTGAACCTTCTTTTATAAGTGTCTTCATGTCGGAGGTGATTTCATCGTAAGGTACATCGCTGTTCCCGCTGTAATTCTTAACCACAACACCTTCTTGATTGACGAGGAAGAAGCTTGTCTGATGAATGACTTGGTCAGAATTGGGGTCTTTTGCAACGATTGTTTTGAATGAATGTTCAGCAAAGTCCTTGATTTCATCAAACTTATAACCGGTCAATAATTCCCACTTGCCTGTATCCGCTTCGTATCCTGAAATATATTCCTTCAGGGCCTGCGGTGTATCGTTTTCGGGGTCGACGCTGAAGGAGACGATCTTATAATCCTCTACTCCTGCTTTCTTCAGTTCTTTTTGCAATTTCGTAAGATTGAACGTCATTGGCGGACAGACCGTTTCACAGTTAGTGAAAATGAAATCTGCAATCCAAACTTTTCCTTCCAAGTCTTTGAGACTTACTTTTTCATTTTGTTGATTGGTATAATTGAAATCCGCTATTTCATAATCCGTTTCTGCTTGAAAGTCACTATTGCTGCAACCTGCAAGGAGAATCCCGACTGCAGCCATCACGACCGCTATTAATTTAATTTTAGGCACTAAAATCTCCTCCGCTTTCCACTACTCTCTCTCATTCTATGTTAGTAGAAAGAACAGGAAAAGACAATGCGCTTCCTATGAGTATCAATGACTATTTTGTGAAATTCCCAGGCTTTTCAATCCAAGCCTCAGTGCACCGATACTTCCGGAGAATGATCCATTTTCAATAAAAATACACTTACACCCCAAAAGGGTTTCAAATTGTTTGAGATCTTCTTTTAAGGGAGAATTCGCAATTAGAGTGCTTCCTATGAAAACAAGCTTTTGGCAGCGATGTGAGACCGCAAGCTGGTGGGAAAGCAATATAACCGTCTCCGCTATCAAGTTGGTCAAAGAACGAGTCACATCTTTAGTTGATGCTGCTCCAGATCCGAGTTTAGCAAAGTTTGCTGCCGTCAGATAGTCAGGTACAGGAGAATCATCCCCTTCATATACATCCTTCACCATCAAATCGACTGCTTCACGATTTCCGTTTTCGGACATCTCCACGAGTTCATGGAAATCATCTGTGCCAGTGAGCAGCGCTCCCAGCCCTATGAACATACCTCCGCCCATTCCGCTTCCCGTTACACGGGAGAATTCATTGGGAGCGACTTTAAAGAAAGAGGTTCCGGTGCCAATATTCACCAAGATGTATCGATCCAGCTTTTCATTTTGAGTATGAACAAGTTTTCGAATACCTTCTTCTATTGATTTGAATTCAGGAAATACTGCACTCTCCGGAACCAGCATCTTAATCTTTTCAGCCTTCCCGCCGGTAAGGAACAATTTTGAATCCGGTGAGGTGAGCCGTATCCAATTCATCATCTGAGGCAGTTCTTTACTGTCAAAGACTTTATAATGGTACCTGCCGTGTTCTTCATATACAAGCTTAGTAAGGGTTCCGCCTGCGTCGATTCCTAAATATCTCATTCTGATACTTCTTTTTTCTTTTTGGAGAATAGATAGTGAAGGACATATCCGTGAATCACCATGATGACGAGAAATGCGACGAGATAATAAAAAACACCCATGATTCCGTTTGAAATGTCCTCTGTTACCAGCCACCAAATGGAGGCGATTACAAGGAATAAAAACTGCAGGGCAACCCCCTCGAGAAATGGTTTTTTATATGTGTTAAAGTCAAGGAGCCTCTTCCAGCTCCATCCGATTGCGACGGCTGCTGAAATAATTAGAATTAAAATATAAATGCTTATTTTCATTGATATCACCTGCTTATTGTATGTCTTGTATCTTCATCATAGTTAATCTGCCTGGAAATATAAAGATAATAATTGAAAGTTCAGGTAATATTTTTTGAAAGATATCATTACGAACATGCAGTACTAATGATCTGCTTTATTAAACCGGTATGCGTTGTAATGAGAAATACTTACATTTACATTAATCTTCTTCAAAGAATCCCTGTTCAGATAAAACCGATCGCTATTCCTAAGTTTCCTGTAATCAGACCCATTAAACCTGTAATACTTTTCTCCGATATTCAACAAATCCACTTTTTTCTCAATACCTTTTTCATACACTGATTGGACTTCTTTTTTGATTGATTCCTGCAGTGAAGCCTTCACTTTTTCGTACGGAACTTCTTTTACCTTTTCCAGCAGTTCTGCTTCCACTTTGACATCAAGTGTAAATTCAGGTTGTGATAATTCCTCTTTTATTTTCACTTTCATCTTTTGGGAGGTCAATTTAAATGTAGCTGCCAATTCGTCATCAATATTAATACCGTAATCGATTTGATTTCTTTTATCAAGAAGCCAGTCCACTATCACTGCTTCTTTTGACGGAAGTATTCCTTTATAGTCTGAATGCTGGAACAACGAATAACCGTCAAGGAGAAGCACAGGATTCGGGGCATCTGTTTCCCATGCATTTTCATTGATGGACAATCTTGGAATAAAAGCTGACCCCATCGGCTCATAATACCTTCTTAGGAATGACATGAGGCTGACAGGACCAATATCATTTAAATTTGCTTCAATATTTTCCTCAGTCAATAATACGGTGTAAACAGGGGGATAGCTGAATAATCCTTTTGTGTGTAAGATCTCTTCAATATTTTGATCAGTGGTGAATAGCAATAAATTGGGCCTTAACGACCTATTCCTTCCTACATCTTCGAGTACTTCTTTGAATTTATATTCAATCACTTTATCAGATAATACCAGGGTCTTTAAATGACCAAAGAACAATGGGGGCCGTGATAGCTTATATAACTTACTTACTGCAAGGTTCAGCGTTTTCCCTCGCGCCGACCCAACCAGTGTCGGTATCGGTTCAATCGGTCTCGTTTCCTGTTTGGCCACATTCAAGAAGTTCAAGCCTTGAAGATATACAATGTATTCATCGTGGTCAGGGTCATAATCCATCCCAATTGTGACGATATAAGTCAAGTCCTGTATATTTTTTATACCTGAACAACCCGATAACAAGAAAAGTGAAGCGAGTATGCATATGCTGAATTTTCGAAGGACCACGTTTACTCATTCCCTTTCCTGGTTGTATCTTTCGGACTGGTTGACTTCGTACGTTCTTTATAGAATTGAAGCGGCAGCTTTATAAAAGCCCTGACTGTTTCCGTAAAACTGAGAGGGGCGACAGAGCCTAAGTAAGGGACCCCAAAAGAAGATTTTGTGGCTAAATAAAGGATGGTGATGATAAAGGTAAGGATCACCCCGAACAATCCAAATAAGGTGCTGAAGAGTAAAACGATAAATCTTAAGGTGGTAAGCCCGTTTTTTAATGATTGATTGACGAGCGTGAAAGAAGAAATATAGGTTATCGCACCAATTACAAGCATAGTGGGTGAAGTTAATCCAGCCCGGATGGCTGCGTCCCCTACAATCAGTCCCCCAAGCACGGAAACCGTCTGACCAATGGCCCTTGGAAGCCGTATGCCCGCTTCATTAAAAAATTCAAACAAAAACAATACGATGAACATCTCAATAGGAGCAGAAAGCGGCAGGCCGAATCTTGACATAGAAATTGTAGCGACTAGCAAGTATGGAATTTGCTCAATATTATAAGCTGAAAAAGCTACCCAAGTTCCTGGGAGAAAGCCAGATATAATCAATCCAAAGATTCTAATAAATCGTTCAATTGAAACAAAGAAATAATTAATATTTGAATCTTCGGGGGACTTCGTCTGGAGCAAAAGATTAACTGGGGCAATAGATACGGTTGGACTTCCATCCATTATGATGGCAAATCTGCCTTGATTTAGATTTTCCACTATAAAATCCGGTCTCCCGGTATAATCGAAATTCGGAAATATTGAATAAGGGGAATCATCCAACAAAGATTCCAGTTCTTGATTGGAGACCAAAACATCAATATCAATATTTTCCAGTCTATTATGCAAATCTTTAATGATTGTATCGTCGATGATGTCTTCTATATAAAGAACGGCTATTTTTGTATTGCTCCTGCTACCTAAATGATATGTCTCGACACATAAAGACGGTGTAAAAAGACGTCTCCTTACCAGTGAAATGTTTGTATTCAGGTCCTCTACAAATCCATCCTTCGGCCCCCTGATTGAAGTTTCGAGTGAAGATTCTTCGGGATTGCGCTTTGGAAGATTCCCCGCTTGTATACCGAGGATAGTCCCTTCCAGGAAAAAGAGGACATGTCCTGAAAATAATGCAGTTGTCAGTTCTTCCATTTCTCTGTTTGTAAATTCCTCTGCCTGGAAGAATTGCTTCATCTTTTGTAAAACGGTTTTATCTGTGATCAGGTCCAGTTTCGGCAGGATCGATTTATCCATGTATTTGATATCAACGATACTTTCAAAAAACACCATCGTAATCCTTACTTGTTCAAAGTGATGTTCTTTAAAGATCAAATCTTCACTTTTTGAAAATAAAGAATGTAACTCTTCCATTTTTTCTTTTGCTGTATATGTATTCTTTGAACCTTTTATCATCATTACAAACATCCTTTTTGTCTGCAGCAGTTTTGATGTTTCAATAAGGAGTGTTGTGATCTGCATTCAAAATATCTTAGACTTTCGCTTTAATGGAAAAAATTTTTACAATTAAAGCACTCAGTAAAATTTGAATAAAGAAGAACACCACCGTGAAAGGAAAGAAATAGTTGTATAAAGCTCTATAAAAAAAGTATGGGTCAACATCAATAATCAGTAATAGCATGAACCCAATATAGACAGATGAAACAACCTTGAATTTCATTCTGTAGTTATCCTTCGAATTTGTTAAAAGAAAGCTTAGTAAAAACATAAATAAACCAATCCTGATCAGTGCACCGCACAGCCATTGATATAGTGCAAAAAAATCAAGGTGGGTTATGAATTCCCCGATGCCTAAAATCCTCCACTGTTCATATGCGGGGTATCTCATGTTCGATGCTTCCACGTCACCAAATTCCATGATGGAAGCTGTTAAAGGACCCATTATCAAGCCTGCCAAAATCAAACCCAAAAAAATGAGATGATGCAGTTTTATTTTCCCGGCGCTGAATGGCTGAAGTAAGATGATGATGAATATCTCCAACAGACCGCTCAAAACATAAATCATTCCCTTATATACAGGCGGATACCCACTGCTTAGTATCGGAAAAAGGAGACTGGGATCTTTCAGGTGCGTATTGGTGAATGCAATGAAAAAGCCAAAAATCATCACCAGCGGAAGCAATATACCGCTTGCAATGGCCATATATTTGATACCTGACCACGTAATCAACAAACAGGTGCATAGCACAATGACAACAATTAGCAGCTTCGGTACATCAGCAAGAAAATATGCCCTCAACCATATTATTAAGTCAACAAAGGTGATATATGCACTGGTTATCAGAAATAAACAAATCGGAAGAGAATAGATCCAAACCCATACTTTGTTCCAGTTGGTCCTTAAGAGATGAAAGAAACCTTCGGGTGGTGAATTCTTTAATACGTAATAAATCAAGAATGTCGCCAGTATCAATACCGGGTATGAAACAATTACACTTACCCAGCCATCCCGGCCGGATGATTGCAGGATACTGGGTATGATCATGACGTGGTTTAGAAGACCTGTTGAAAGGATTAATAATAAGGTGAGCTGCCTTGGGATGAGAACTGGTTGTAAACTCTTCATTTAAAAACTCCTAAAGTATGATGTAACTCTATTTATTTCCTCTACCTTCACAAACTAACCAGTAGAAACAAAAAAAGTCAGGGATCCCCTGACTTTTTTTGTTTCATATTTACTACACCATAAATTGAAACTCCGTCCTGCTTCCGTTTTGGGAAGAGATGACTTCAAGCCTTGCATCGATCCGTTCCTTCAATTCAGGCACATGGGATATTAATCCGACAAGGCGTCCGCTGCTCTGGATATCCATCAACGCTTCGATTGCATGGTCAAGGGACTCTGGGTCGAGAGTACCGAACCCTTCATCAATGAACATCGTCTCAAGGGATACCCCTCCTGCATATTGCTGAACCACATCAGCGAGCCCCAGGGCCAATGCAAGAGATGCTTTGAAGCTTTCACCTCCCGATAAGGTTTTGACATGCCGTTCCTGCCCGGTATACTGATCAAACACCAGCAGTTCCAATCCGCTTTGGATATTTCCCTTGCTGCGGTCCGTCTTACGAATCAGATTATACCTGCCCGCTGTCATCTTAGATAAACGGTCATTTGCAACACTCAGGATATCTTCAAGGAATGAAGCCAATACGTATCTCTCAAATGTAAGCCGGTTTGCATTTTGGCCCCTGGCGATGTCGGCAAGATGTCCGACTGTTTGGTAAGCCTCTTCATGCTCTTTAATGTTGGCATTGATGTCCGTGACTCTTGCAAGAATCTCTTTATTTTCCTGCGTGTGTGAAATGAGTCTGTTTAACACTTCGTTGATTTCCTTCATTTCCTGGGTTACAGCAGTCAGCGATTGTTGTATGACTTGTATATCCGGTTTATCCTTATTTTCCAGCTGGTTAGAAACATCCGATAAACGATCCTTTACAGAACGCAGGTCTTCCCCATACTTCTTAACTCTCTCCTCGAGTATGGCAATCTCCTCATCGGTTCTTTTCGCTTCATGAAAAGCTCTGTAATGCGGGAATCCTTCTCTGTTCAATAAGGAAAGAAATTCTTCCCTCTCATGCTTCATATCATATTCTGTCTTCTCAACTTGAGCTTCTTTATCTTTCAATTGAGCTTCTTTTACTTTGTAATCATTTTCACTTTGATAAAAATCTGACTGCGCTTTCTCAAAAGCAGCTTTCATTTTATCCAGTGTTTCCTTTGTTTTTTGAAACTCAACATCAAACTCTTGTCTTGTATAAAGATTTGATGGAATGGATTCCTTTATTTTCTCAAGCGACGTTTTCTTGGTTAAAAAATCCATTTTCAGTTCCTGCTGAATTTCCAGATTTTCCTTTCCGGCTTCCTCAAGTTTTTCCAGTTTCCCTTTTTCATTCTTAACTTGCTCACTCAGCTGCTTCAAATGTTCAATCTCATTTTTCTTTTCAAGGATTTCCCTTTTTAAGGATTGAACGTTTGATTGGAATTCTAAGGTCACTTCCTGATGATTCTCCAAAGATAGGTTCTCTGCCTGATTCCCTGCCCTTTTGATGAGTAGACGTATTTGCTCATCTGTATTCTGGATTTTTGTTTCTTCCTGGGCCATTGAGAGACTCAACTGCTTTTCTTCGGATTGAAGGACTTGCAGCATTTCCCTTGCACTCTTCATGTCTTCCTCTGAAGGCAATGTATGTTTCTCTGTTGCAAGATTAGGATGGTGCTCTGACCCGCATACAGGACAGGGTCCTCCTTCGGTGAGTTCACGCGCCAGAGCGGCGGATTGAGCTGCCCGCCATTCACCCTCCAGATAAGTGATTGAATCTGAAGCATCTTTCATTCGTGCAGCAGTGTTTTCGTATTGGCCACTCAATCGTTTCATTGTGACCTTATAACGATCCTGTCTTTCTGACAGTGTATGAATTTCTTTAAGAATTTCCAGGACAGACTCTTTTTCCCGGAGTGACTTTTCATAGTGGAACAACAGGCTTTGGCTCTCTCCAAACTTCTCAAGTCGTTCCTCTCTATTCTTTATCCATTTTGATAAGTTAGCCTTCTCTTCAGTGTCTCTATTAATAAGTTCCTGCTGTTTTGTACTTTTTTCCTGTAACATTTGCAATTCCGATTGTAAGGAATCGAGGGAATGAACATCGCCTTGAATGCTTTCCAGATGATTGATTTTTTTTACAAGTTCTTCTTTCGCGGGTTCTTTTGCCGCTTCTTCTTCATAACGTTTCCTGGCAAGCTCCAGCCTGTTCTTGGCTGTTTCTTTCTCACTCATTAATCGATCCATATCCTGTTTAAGTCCCTTGAGGATACTATTCAGTTTATGGCAATATTCATCCTGTTTAATTAACCTTGCAGCCTTATGTGCGAGTGTGATTTCTTGAGAAGCTTGCCCGATTTCACCTTCTTGGTGCAAAAGGGCGGTCAGCTCCGCTCCTAATTTTTCTTTCAGTTCAAATTGTTTCAGGAGATTATGTGCATCAGCAAGCTCCTTGTTTACGTTATCTCGTTTATTTTGAATGGTTTGGTACGTATGTTCCACATCTTCCAGCCGCTTTTCCATCCCCTCGATCTGTCTCGGGAGAAGCGAAAGTATTTTACTGTCATTAACAGGTTCTTCAAGCAGTAACTGTTGTAATTTCTCATTGTCAGTACTATGGATTTTCAACAGTTCCCTTGTGCGCAATTCAATGGAAGCCTCCACTTGTTTCCGCAAATCATCTGCTTCTGCCTTCAATCCTTCTTGGATCATTTTGTACAGCTGTGTATGGAACAATCTCTGCAAAATGACTTCTTTATCTTTACTGTCAGAAGTCAGCAATTTACGAAATTCACCTTGAGGGATCATCAGGATCTGTCTGAATTGATTCGCGTCCAGCTGGATGAGTGATTTCACCTTTTCGTCTACTTCCCTGACATTGGCAGCAAGTATAATTTCCCCGCCTTCCTCATCAAAGGTAAATAACTCTGCACGTGCGTTGATGGTCGTGTACCCATCTCCCCGGGCTTTCTTTTTATCCTGCTGAGGCGATCTCCAGATCCGGTACGTTTTCCCCCGCAAATTGAATAACAGCTCAACTTCCGTAATGTCCTCTTCCTTCGCGAATTGACTCCTCATATCTGTCGGGGTCCGGTCCTCCCCGCTTGCCTTCCCATAGATTGCATACGAAATACCGTCAAATATTGTCGTCTTGCCCGATCCGGTCTTTCCTGATATCACGAACATCGTGCGGCTGTCCAACTCACGAAAATCAATTTCTTCCCTGGCGGCATATGGTCCGAATGCCTGCATCGTCAGTTTAAGAGGCTTCATGCTTCAAACGCCTCCTTCCTGGCTTTTTCAATGACTTTTTCCAAGACTTCCTGCTTAGAAGTTGAAAATTCCCCTGTCGTCATATCTGAATAAAATTCTTTGAATAATTCAAGTTCTGTCTTCTTTTTATCTTCTATGACGTTGAAACTATTTTTCTTTTTGGCATCCGTCAACTCCAGTTTCCGCTCAAGATGAAGCACGTTCGGATACACTTGTCTTAGTTTGTTTATCGGATCGATAAGGGTTCCCTCGTCATGCAGGGTCACCTTTAAGAAGTCATCCGTTTTCTGGGATTGATAGAAGGCTGGATCAAGCAGTTCCTCTAGATGCCCCTGCAGCTCTCTCATATCCTGCCTCGGTTTTAATATCCGTTCGCTTAATTCAAACGATCCATTTTCTTTCATTTCCACCACTGTCACCGATTTCCTTTGAGATGCTTCCGAGAACGAATATTTCATCAATGATCCTGAATAACGGATCGTATCATGCTTCAATGCGTCCGGGCTATGCAGATGTCCCATAGCCGTATAATGAAAAGGCTCGAATAATTCACTGCCTACACATCCTGACCCGCCTACGGAAAGAGTTCTTTCAGAATCCGTGGTTTTCCCTCCAAGGACAAAAGCATGTCCGACGAATACATGTGGTCCGACCCCATGCATGTTTTCCCGGATCCGCTCTATGATTGCCCTCATCGCATCATGATGGGAATGGATCGAATCATCCCCTAGCAGCTGGCGCACGGTCCCCGGTTCTGCGAAAGGAATGCAATGGAAGTTCACCCCGGCTACGTTAACGGGTGTAAACTCATTCGAAAGTTTCCCCTTCAGGTAAAAGTGACTGTGCTTGTACCACGAGGAACCAAACGATAAACGTTCGGCACTGTCATGATTGCCTGAAACGGCAATGACCGGCGTATTCAATTCAACATTGATTCTGAATAGCACCTCATCAAGTAATTCCACCGCCTCAGTTGGAGGCACGGAACGGTCGTATAAATCCCCAGCAATCACGACTGCATCCGGTTTTTCATCCTCCACCAATGCAATGAATTGCTCCAGTATGTATCTCTGCTCTTCTGTCATATAAATACCGTGCACTAATTTCCCTAAATGCCAATCAGCCGTATGTATGAATTTCAACGTCCAATCTCCTCTCCTGCCTCTAGTTAGATTAAATTATATCAAACTCTAAAACTCTGGGTAAAAGGAAATGATGCCAGAGGGGAACATTTGTTCATATTTTTTTAGCTCTACTCTATGTGCACACCAATAAAAGAGAGACCACCGGCCTCCCTTTCCTATTCTTTCATTCTTTGAGGAAGAGTCTGCAGGGAAGTTACGACTGCATCAAGCTTCGTTTCTATGCGATATAGCAGATACATCGTGACCACGATCGGAAACCCGACCTCAGAGATAAAAGGAATGATGGATTCCATTGACTATGCCTCCTTTCAACTTATATATAGAAGTAATAAGTTAAAAAAGACACCAATAGGAAATCGAGTAGGAGGGGGTGACTAACCCCCGACCTCTCACACCACCGTACGTACGGTTCCGTATACGGCGGTTTCAT